>JACMOG010000883.1 GCA_014378125.1 Vitreoscilla sp.
CGGAGAGCAGGCTGCAAGTCCTGAGGGCCTGCTCGCGACGTCTGGAATGTTGGTGGGCAGTGGGCCCGCCCGCCCGAAGTCGATAGCGGGCGCATGTTCCAGTCCGGTGGGTGGAGGTGGGCCGCGTCTCTCGGCTCACCTCTTTTTTTGCCCAAAAAAATCCGGCCAGCACCCCGAAGCGCTGGCCGGCTCGCAATGCCCAATCAAAAATTGGACTAGCCCGCAACTAGTGACGTGGTGTCATTGGTTGTCTGCCTTCAACAGCACGCCGAGGTTGGGATTGAGCTCGTCGAAGATCGGCAGCGCCGCGGCGCCCAGGGCCGCCGTGTCATGACCGGCCAGGCCGGCAATGACGCGCGGCGTCTGGCGGTTGCGGCGCGCGGCCACCGAGGTGTGCAGCGGCTCGAGCCGTTCGATCAGCAAGGCCAGCACGGACGACGGCAGGAAGCCGCCGATGACCACGGCCTCGGCGTCGAGCATCGACTCGAGGATGTTGACGGCCTGGCGAAGGCGTTGCGCGGCCTCGTCCAGCCAGGCGTCCAGGCGCGCTCGTGCCGCGGGGCTGGGGTCGAGCAGCATCTGCGGCGTGGCGTGGGCCAGGTCGCTGATCTCCAGCGCCTCGTAGGCGGCCTGAAGCGACACGTAGCGCTCCAGGCAGCCGCGGTTGCCGCACGGGCAGGCGCGGCCGTCGGGCACCACGATCATGTGGCCGATCTCGCCGGCGTTGTGGCCCGAGCCCTTGTACAGGTGGCCGTCGTGGAACATGCCGGCGCCCAGGCCGGTGCCGATGAACAGGTAGGTGAAGCTGCGGAACGTGCGCGCCACGCCGTGCAGGCGTTCGCCGATGGCGGCGGCGGTGGCGTCGTTCTCCATGATCACGGGCATGCCGATGGCGGTGCCGATCTGCTGCGCGATCGACAGGTCCTGCCAGCCGGGCAACGCCGTGGGGCCGACCGCGCTGAGGCCTTCGACGTCGAACGGCCCAGGCACCGCCAGGCCCAGGCCCAGCACGCGGCTCCAGTCGACGTCGGACGACTTGCGCAGCGTCTCCACCACGTCGCGCACCAGCGGCAACGCCTGCTCGGGCGTGGGGTGGTCGACGGCCAGCGTGCAGCGGCCGCGGACGCGGCCGGACAGGTCCACCACCACCGCCACCATCATGCTCTGGTCGATCTGCAGGCCGATGGAGTACGCGCCGTCGGGATTGATCACGAACGGCGTGGCCGGCTGCCCCCGCGTGCCGCGCTCGGGCGCCAGTGCGTTCAGGAAGCCCAGCTTCTGCAACTCGCTGGCGATGTTGGAGATGGTCTGCGGCGTGAGCGCCGTCAGTCGCGCGATGTCGGCACGGGTGAGCCGGCCGTGCAGGCGGATGGCCTCCATCACCACGCGCCGATTGTGCGAGCGGGCGAATTCGAGGTTGGTGCCGGACAGGCTGGCGACGGGGGGCTTGTTCACCGGGGACATGATGGCAGATCAGACGGCAAGTTTATTAACATAATCAAATTGAAGTAATGCTCGAGAACCCTCATCGAGCTATTGGCCGCTGAATTCTCCGAAACGCCCGCGGCTCGAGCGCCGACCCGCATGAATCGCCGGCGGACGCGTGCCCAGCCAAGACATTCGACCATGCCCTGCCACGTATTCTCGCGTGTCGTGAACGGACGCGGCGGGTGAGCATTCCCCGTCACGCGGCGGTCTGGCCGCGCGTAAACCCCTGGCTAACCGCACTTGACCCATCCCGGCCCCATCTAGATAATGCAAACAAATTGATTTAACAGCCCCACGACATCTTGTCTTTTTCATTCAGCGCCATGCCACCCGGGTCCGAGAGGTCTGGCCCCGTTCGAGGCCAGACCCCGGGTCGTCTCTCGCGCTTCCGCGCAGTGGCCGCCGGGTGTCTGGCGGGCGTGGCCTTGAGCTTGCTGGCCGCCCAAAGCGCCTGCGCCGTGGAACTGACGATGTGGGTGATGCCCGTCACCACCAACGCGCAGCACGACATTCCCGACCTGCTGGCGCCCTGGCTCGCGCGCCACCCGGACGTGCACGTGCGCGTGACCGTGCTGGACTGGGAGTCGGGCTGGAACAAGATCACCGCCGCGGCCGCCTCGCGCCGCGGTCCCGACCTGCTGGAGCTGGGCAGCACCTGGATGCCCGCCATCGCGGCCATGGGCGGCCTGGAACCGCTCACGTCGGCGCAACTGGCCGAGGTCGGTAACGGCGCGCCCTATTACCCCGAGCTGTGGAAGACCACGCAGGTGTTCGGCCAGAAGGGCGTCTACGGCCTGCCCTGGTACGCCGACGTGCGCGCCGCGTTCTACCGCACCGACGTCTTCCGCCAGGCCGGCGTCGATCCCGTGCAGGCCTTCTCCAGCTGGGACGCGTTCCACGCCGCGCTGAAGAAGATCAACGGCCAGGTGGTGGGCGGCAAGCGCGTGTCGGCGCTCGCGTATGCGGGCAAGAACGACTGGAACGTGGTGCACAACCTGGCGCCCTGGATCTGGAACGCCGGCGGCGACATGCTGAGCGCCGACGCCCGCCACTCCGCGCTGTCCACGCCGCAGGCGCTGCGCGCGATCGACTTCTACTCGTCGCTGGCCGTCGAGGGCCTGGTGCCGTCCAACGCGCTCGAGAAGGATTCGGACATCCTCGAGGGCGCCTGGGTGGGCGGCGACTACGGCGTCATCTTCTCGGGGCCTTGGCTGATGCGCCGCATCTTCGAGTCGCCCGCCGGGTCGGTGGTGCGCGGCAACTTCGACGTGGCGCCCTACCCCGCGGGGCCGAGCGGCCATGCCACGTTCTTCGGCGGCTCCAACCTGGCCATCTTCAAGGGCTCGCGCCACAAGGCCGAGGCCTGGGACCTGGTGAAGTACCTCGGCGGCAAGGCGCCGCAGGTGCAGTTGGCGTTGGTGTCGTCGATGATGCCCGCGCGCATCGACGCGGCCAACGACCCGGCGTGGACCACGCGCCATCCGGTCTACGCCAAGCTCACCGCCATCGCCGCCGACGGCCGCGCCTACCCGCCGATCCCGGCCTGGGGTCCGCTGGAGACGGTCTACACGAAGCACCTGGGCCAGCTCGCCGAGCTCACCGCGGGCATCGGCGACAAGTACAGCGTGCCCGCGATGAAGGCGTTGATTGCCGACACGGTGGTCGAGGCCGACAAGGTGCTGGAGGAGGCCAATTGAACGACCTGGGCCTCACCGTGAGCACCGCCGCCAGCGAGCGCCCGAAGCGCCGCCGCAAGGTGGACGTGTTCCCATACCTGCTGCTGGCGCCGGCCGCGTCGATGATGGTGATCGTCAACCTGGTGCCCATCGTGCAGGGCTTTCGGATGTCGCTGCTCAAGCTCAACCAGTACACGCTGAGCCAGTTCATGGACGCGCCCTTCATCGGGCTGCGCAACTACCGCGGCGTGCTGTTCGATCCCACCAACCCGGTGCACTCGGGCATGCTGGGCGCGCTGCGCAACACGGCGCTGTACTCGCTGCTGGTCACCGTGTGCTCGGTGGCCATCGGCATGGGCGTGGCGCTGCTGCTCAATCGCGACTTTCCCGGCAAGGCGCTGGCGCGCACGCTCTTGATGCTGCCGTGGGTGGTGCCCACCTACGTGGTCGGCACGCTTTGGGGCTTCATGTGGCAGCGCGACGAGGGCATCATCAACCACGTGCTGGTGGACGTGCTGCACCTGATGGACCACAAGCCGTTCTGGCTGATCGGCAGCAACACCTTCTTCGCCATCGTCATCCCCACCGTGTGGCGCGCGTGGCCGGTGCTGATGCTGATCTTCCTGGCCGCGCTGCAGGCGGTGCCCGAGGAGCTGTACGAGGCCGCGCGCCTGGACGGCGCCAACGCCTGGCAGCGCTTCCGCAACATCACGGTGCCTTCGCTGATGCCGGTGATCGTGATCCAGGTGATGTTCCAGATCATCGACAACATCTACTCGTACAACATCGTGGCGATGATGTTCGGCAAGGGCGCGGGCTATCCCGGCGAGTGGGGCGACCTGCTGATGCCGCTGCTCACGCGCCAGAGCTTCTCGTACTGGCGCTTCGGCGAGGGCGCGGCGGTGTCGTTCGTGATGATGGCCGTGATGCTGGTGTTCGTGGCCGTGTGGATGCGCACGTTTCGCAGGAGCATGACCAGTGAAGCGTAGGACGTCGCAACGCCTGCTGAACCTGCTCGTGTGGGCGATCGTGGCCGTCACGCTGTCGCCCGTGGCGTTCATGGTGTACGCGTCGCTGTCCGACTACAACGACGTCGTCACCGGCCACCTGCTCGACGCCGGCTTCACGCCGCACTGGTCGAACTACCGCGAGATGTGGGTCAACGTCGACTTCCTCTCGTTTCTTCGCAACAGCCTGATCATCTGCGGTACCACGACGTTGCTGTCGACGTTGCTCGCGAGCCTGGCGGCCTATTCGCTCGCGCGGTTCAGGTTCCGCGGCAACCACCCGTTCAGCGTGGCGGTGAGCACCACGCAGGTGATCCCCGGCATGCTGTTCTTCCTGCCGCTGTACATGCTCTACATCCAGCTCGACGACGCCGGGCTGCCGATGATGAACACCTTCCACGGGATGATCTTCCTGTACACGGCCATGTTCACGCCGGCCAGCATCTGGATCATGCGCGGCTTCTTCGTGTCGATCCCGCGCGAGCTGGAGGAGGCGGCCATCATCGATGGCTGCTCGCGCCTGGGCGCGTTCGTGCGCATCGTGCTGCCCATCAGCGCGCCGGGCCTCATCGCCACGGCGTCGTTCGTGTTCCTGCTCGCCTGGGACGAGGTGTTCTTCGCCTGGGTGCTCACCTCGTCGCCCGACGTGCAGACCGTGCCCGTGGGCCTGCGCCTGTACATGGGCCAGCACGCCACGCGCTACGACCTGATGATGGCCGCCGCCGTCGTCAGCGTGGTGCCGGTGCTGCTCACCTTCTTCGCGTCGCAACGCTGGTTCATCAAGGGCCTGGCCGCTGGCGCGGTCAAGGGCTGACTTCTCCGATCCCACGACAATGACTCCTGAGACACTCCCCGCCCCTGCCTCCTCCACCGCACCGTGCGTCCTCGCGTTCGACGTGGGCGGCACCTGGGTGAAGTACGGCATCGTCGACGCGTACGGCCGCCTGCTGTTCTCCGACCAGCTGGCCACGCAGAGCGAGCCCGACGGCCAGGCCCTGCTGGTGCGCCTGCTGGCGGTGGCCGAGCCGCTGGTGGCGCAACATGGCCCTGCCGGCATCGCGTTCTCCACGCTGGGCATCATCGACGCCGCCGAGGGCCGCCTCGTGGGCGCCGTCGAGGCCATCGAGGGCTACTTCGGCCAGTCGCCCAAGGCCCGCTTCGAGGCTGCCTTCAAGGTGCCGGTGGTGGTGGAGAACGACGGCAACTGCGTCGCGCTCGCCGAGGGCTGGACGGGCTCCGCCGCCGGCGTGCGCCACTACCTCGCGCTGACGCTGGGCACCGGCATCGGCGGCGGCATCGTCGTCGACGGACAGCTCTATCGCGGCGCCAACGGCGCGGCCGGCGAGTGGGGCTACATGCTGGTGGACGGCAAGGTGTGGGAAGACCACGCCTCGCCGCGCGGCCTGGCCGCTGCCGCCGAACGCGTGCGCCCCGGCTGCGGCTTCGACGCCCAGGCCGTGTTCGCGGCGCGCGACGCCGGCGACGCCGGGATGGC
>JACMOG010000884.1 GCA_014378125.1 Vitreoscilla sp.
CACGCCCCCCCCGCCCCCAGTCCATTTCCGCGCGGGGCCGCCCCCCCCCCCCCCCCCCGGCGCGGGGCGGCGAGGGGGCCCCGCGCGCCGACGCTCTCGGCCGACTCGGCCTCGCGCGTGAGTTGTTCTTCGCCGCGCAGGCCCGACAGTCGGTCCACGCGCAGCGCGGCGTTGACCTGCAGCGACGGGGCCAGCATCACGAGCTGGCCATCCAGCGCCGCGGCTTCGCCGGTCTTCGGGGCACGCAGGCCCAGGAAGGCGGCCAGGTCGATCACGGTATACAGGTCGCCCCGCAGCTGCGCCACGCCGGTCATCCACGGCTTGGCGTGCGGCAGCTTCAGCAACGCGCGCAGCGGGAAGATCTCGCCGGCCTGGGCCAGCGGCAGCAGCAGGCCCACGCCGGCGCACTCGACGGCGAGCCAGCCTCGTGCGCGCGGCTGCGTCTTGGCGGCTTGCAGACGGCTTGCCAGCCGGGTTTGCAGTTCGCGCAGGGCATCTTTATTGGCCATTGGGGGGTGCGTGCGAGGTTGTCGGTCAATTCGCCGGGCTTCAGCCCAGGGATTTGATCTTGGCCATCAGGTCGTCGGTATCGACGGGTTTGACGACATAGTCGCGAGCGCCTTGGCGCAAACCCCAGACCCGGTCGGTTTCCTGGCCCTTGCTGGTGCACATGATCACCGGCACGTCGGAATATCGCGGATCGCGGGTGATCGAGCGGGTCAACTGGTAACCATTCGTACCCGGCATCACCACGTCCATGAGAATCAGGTCGGGTTTGCCCTCGGCCAGCCGCTTCATCGCGTCTTCACCATTTTCAGCCGTGCGAACGGTGAAACCCCGCTTCGCGAGCAGGTCGGAGAGATAAGCCAATTCGGTCTTCGAATCATCGACCAGGAGAATGTGCTGGATCGGCATGGTGTGTCCTTGGAAACGCGCCTGGGTTGCGCTGTGGTCCGAAGTTTCATCGGCCGTCGGGGACGGCCGAGAAACCCCGGACGGGAAACTTCTACTGTTCGCTGGAAAGTCGAGCCGGGTGATATTGGGTCACCGCGCGCAGGAGCTGTTCCTTCGTGAAAGGCTTGGTCAGGTAGTCCTCGGAGCCGACCATCCGGCCGCGCGCCTTGTCGAACACGCCGTCCTTGGACGACAGCATGATGATGGGCACCGCCGTGAACCGCGGGTTGCGCTTGATGATGGCGCAGGTCTGGTACCCGTCGAGCCGCGGCATCAGGATGTCGCAGAAGATGAGGTCGGGCGTGTGGTCGTTGACCTTGGCCAGCGCGTCGAAGCCGTCCTCGGCCAGGATCACCTCGTGGCCACCCTGGCGCAGGAAGATCTCGGCACTGCGGCGGATCGTGTTGCTGTCGTCGATGACGAGCACGCGTACCGCGGGCAATGCCGGTGCGGCGGAGGGGGCCGGCGTGGCATCAGCCATTGAAGCTCTCGTTCAGAACATTCGCCATCGTGGGTTCTTCCATCAGATGCGGACCATCTCGAAATCTTCCTTGCGCGCGCCACATTCCGGACACGTCCAGTTCATCGGAACCGCTGCCCAGGCAGTGCCGGGCAGCAGACCAGTTTCAGCGTCTCCCGCAGCTTCGTCGTAGATCCAGCCGCAGATCAGGCACATCCAGGTTTGAGGTTCGTTCACGGTCGTTTCGCGTTCAGGGTCACTACAATCGTCTGGATTGTAGCCACGGCCCCGAGCGGTTAACGACGCGTTAAGGGCCAAACTAATCACATTTTCCGGGCAAGCTTCACAACTTGACCGGCACCGGACATCTCAATGGACCCCCAATCCGGCGCGGAAACGCCCGACGAAATCGCCGAAGAAGCCAGTGCACCCGCCTGCATCCTGAGTTTCAACGCGAGCGATGCCAGCGGCGCGGGAGGGATCGCGGGCGACGTCGCCACCATCGCCGCCATGGGCGCCCATGCCCTTCCCGTGGTCACCACGGTGCTGATGCGCGACACCGCCGAGGTGTTCGACCAGCACGTCATCGACGCCGATGCCGTGGTCGAGCAGGCCCGCTGCATCCTGGAAGACATCACCGTCGCCGGCTTCAAGGTGGGCTTCCTGGGCAATACCGACAACGTCAGCGCCGTGGCCGAGGTGCTGTCCGATTATCCCGAGGTGCCGGTGGTGTCGTACCTGCCGGGGCTGTCGTTCATGGAGGACGACGACCAGGCCACCTATCTCGACGCCTTCCGCGAGCTGATCCTGCCCGCCACCGAGGTGCTGATCGGCAACCACAAGACGCTCACCGACTTCCTGCTGCCCGAGTGGGATTCCGACCGCCCCGCCTCGCCGCGCGAGCTGGCGGTGGCCGCCGCCGAGCACGGCACGCGCTTCGTGCTGGTCACCGGCGTGATGCTGCCCGCCAAGGGCGCCGGCCAGTTCATCGACAACGTGCTGGCCTCGCCGCAGGGCGCGCTCACCGGCGAGAAGTTCGAGCTGTTCGAGGCCACCTTCGTGGGCGCCGGCGACACCCTGTCGGCGGCCATGGCCGCGCTGCTGGGCGCTGCCGCCGAGCTGCAGGCCGCCGTGGGCGAGGCGCTGCAGTTCCTCGACCAGAGCCTGGACGCCGGGTTCCGGCCCGGCATGGGCGGCGTGGTGCCCGACCGTTTCTTCTGGGCGCTGCCGCCCGGCGAGGACGAGGAAGGCGACGAGACGATCGAAGAGGCGCTGTCGGACGACACCACCGAAGTGGGAGGCTCGCGCAGTGTCCACTAATGAAAAACTGTTCGAGCGCGCCCAGAAGGTCATTCCGGGCGGCGTCAATTCGCCCGTCCGGGCGTTCCGCGCTGTTGGTGGCACGCCACGGTTCATCGCCCGGGCCGAAGGCGCCTACATGGAGGACGCCGAAGGCAAGCGCTACGTCGACTACATCGGCTCCTGGGGTCCGATGATCCTGGGCCACGGCCACCCGGCGGTGCTCGACGCCGTGCTGAAGGCGGCGCGCGACGGCTTCAGCTTCGGCGCGCCCACCGAGCGCGAGGTGCAGCTGGCCGAGGAGATCATCCGCCACGTGCCCAGCGTGGAGCAGGTGCGCCTGGTGAGCTCGGGCACCGAGGCCTGCATGAGCGCGATCCGCCTCGCGCGCGCGGCCACGGGACGCTCGCGCCTGATCAAGTTCGAGGGCTGCTACCACGGCCATGCCGACGCGCTGCTCGTGAAGGCCGGCTCCGGCCTGGCCACGTTCGGCCACCCCACGTCGGCCGGCGTGCCGCCCGAGGTGGTGCAGCACACCACCGTGCTCGACTTCAACAACGTCGAGCGGCTCGAAGAGGCGTTCGCCGCCTACGGCCACGAGTTGGCCTGCGTGATCATCGAGCCCATCGCCGGGAACATGAACTTCGTGCGCACCAGCGTGCCGTTCATGAAGCGCCTGCGCGAGCTGTGCCATCAGCACGGCGCGCTGCTGATCCTGGACGAGGTGATGACCGGCTTCCGCGTGGCCCTCGGCGGCGCGCAAAGCCTCTACGCGCAGCACATCCCCGGCTTCGTGCCCGACATCAGCGTGTTCGGCAAGGTCATCGGCGGCGGCATGCCGCTGGCGGCCTTCGGCGCCTCGCGCAAGATCATGGCGCAGCTCGCGCCGCTGGGCCCGGCCTACCCGGCGGGCACGCTGTCGGGCAACCCCGTGGCCACCGCCTGCGGGCTGGCCACGCTGCACGAGATCGCCAAGCCCGGCTTCCACGCCGCGCCCGGCGCGCGTACCCGCGAGCTGGTCGACGGACTGAAGGCCGCCGCCAACGCGGCCGGCATCCCGA
>JACMOG010000885.1 GCA_014378125.1 Vitreoscilla sp.
GCGTGCGCGGCGCCCGTGCCGGCGTAGGCGTCCGCATGCGCGTCCGCGCGCTTGGGGTTAACGGCGACGGGCATGGGCATCCGGCCGCCGACGGCGTCGTCGCGGCCTTGCGAGATGAGGCGGCGGATGGCCTCGGGCCGGATCAGGCAGCGGGCGGCGTCGTGCACCAGCACCCAGTCGGTTTCAAGGGCGCCGCGCGCCAGCAGGTCGTGCAGGCCCGCGTAGACGGTCTCGGCGCGCGTGGCGCCGCCCACGTTGGCGCGCCAGCAGGCGCTGGCCGCCTCCGCGTCGCCCTCGCCGGCCAGGGCGGCGAACTGCCGGTCGCCGGGCGACAGCACCACCAGCGTGCCGTCGAGCTCGCTCACGCGTGCGAGCGCCTCCAGCGTCCACAGCACCAGGGCGCGCCCCGCAAGTTCCTCGTACTGCTTGGGCCCGGCGGCGCCGGAACGCGCCCCGCTGCCGGCGCACGGCCCCAGCGCGAACAGGCGCTGGCGGCCTTGGGGGTGGGTGAACGAATCACCTCGCTGGGGGCTGGTCATGGGGGGTGATTCTAGAATCGAAGCGATGCAACTGCCCTCGCTCGTTCCCGGACACCGTTACACCCTGCCCCGCCCGCCTGGCGCGGCGGATGCGCTGCTCATCGCCCACCTGGCATCGGCCCGGGCCGCGCAGGGACAGCTCACGCTGGTGGTGTGTGCCGAGCCGGCCGATTCGCAGCGCCTGGCCGACGAGCTGCCGTTCTTCGCGCCGCACCTGCGCATCGCCGTGTTTCCTGATTGGGAAACCCTGCCCTACGACCAGTTCTCGCCGCACCAGGACCTGGTCTCCGAGCGGCTGGCCACGCTGTGGCGGCTGTACCGCAAGAGCCAGGGCCTGGGCAGCGCCAACACGGGCGTGGCGGTGGCCGCGGCCAAGGGCAAGGCGGCGCCGGACCCGACCAAGAGCGTCAACGCGAACAAGGAGGACGACGAGGGCGTCGACGTGGTGATCCTGCCGGCCAGCACCGCGCTCACGCGGCTCGCGCCGCCGTCGTTCCTGGCCGCCACCACGTTCAACTTCAAGCAGAAGTCGCGCCTCGACGAGGCCGCGCTGCGGGCGCAGCTCACGCTGGCCGGCTACTCGCACGTCAGCTCGGTGGTGTCGCCGGGCGAATACGCGGTGCGAGGCGGCCTGATCGACCTGTTCCCGATGGGCTCGAACGTGCCCTACCGCGTCGACCTGTTCGACAACGAGGTCGACTCCATCCGCACCTTCGACCCCGATACCCAGCGCAGCCTCTACCCGGTGCCGCAGGTGCGCCTGCTGCCCGGACGCGAGTTTGCGCTGGACGAGGCCGCGCGCAAGGCGTTCCCCGTGCGCTGGCGCGAGCGCATCGGGGGCGACCCGACCAAGGCCCGGCTGTACAAGGACATGGGCAACGGCATCGCCGGCGGCGGCATCGAGTACTACCTGCCGCTGTTCTTCGACGAGACCGCCACGCTGTTCGACTACCTGCCCGCCTCGGCCACGCTGGTGCTGCACGGCGCCGTCGACGACGCGCTCCAGCGCTTCTGGACCGATACCCGCGAACGGTATCGCTTCCTCAAGGCCGACCCCGACCGGCCGATCCTGCCGCCCGAGGACATCTTCCTCAAGAGCGAGCAGTTCTTCGACGCCACGCGAGCCCACGCCACGCTGTCGTTGCGCCCACCCGGCGCACCCAAGTCGGCCGAAGAGGCCTCGGAAAGCGAGGATCACATCCGAACCGACCCGAGCTCCCCCTCGGGGGGCAGCGACGGGAGGAGCGAGGGGGCCGTCACTTCCTGGGCGAGGCCCCTCCCCGACGTCAGCGTCGAGCGTGGCGCCACCAAGCCGATGGCGCGGCTGCAGAAGCACATCGACGCCACGCCGTACCGCGTGCTGCTGGTGGCCGACAGCGAAGGCCGGCGCGAGACGCTGCTGGACATGCTGCGCGACCACTCGATCGAGCCCGTGAGCGTTGGCACGCTGGCCGAGTTCGAGGCGAGCGACGAGAAGGTGGCCATCACGGCCGCGCCCATCAGCGAGGGCTTCTTCTGGTTCGAACCCGACGCCGGCGATGCGCGAAGCGTCCGCACCATCCAGTTCATCACCGAGAACGAGCTGTTCGCCACCGGCGCCACGCCGCGCAAGCGCCGCCGCGGGCAGGAGCAGACCAGCAGCGTCGACGCGCTCATCAAGGATCTGTCCGAGCTGAAGCTGGGCGATCCGGTGGTGCACGCCGCGCACGGCATCGGCCGCTACATGGGGCTCATCAACATCGACCTGGGCGAAGGCCCCAGCGAGTTCCTGCACCTGGAGTACGCCGAGAAGGCCACGCTGTACGTGCCGGTGGCGCAGCTCGCGCTCATCAGCCGCTACACCGGCGTGTCGGCCGAGGAGGCGCCGCTGCACAAGCTGGGCTCCGGCCAGTGGGACAAGGCGCGCCGCAAGGCCGCCGAGCAGGTGCGCGACGCCGCGGCCGAGCTGCTCAACCTCTATGCGCGCCGCGCCGCGCGCGACGGCTACTCGCACCGCTTCTCGCCACACGACTACGAGGCCTTCGCCACCAGCTTCGGCTTCGAGGAGACGCCCGACCAGCGTGCCGCCATCCACGCCGTGATCCAGGACCTGGTCAGCCCCAAGCCGATGGATCGGCTGGTGTGCGGCGACGTGGGCTTCGGCAAGACCGAGGTCGCGCTCCGGGCGGCGTTCGTCGCGGTTCATGGCGGCAAGCAGGTGGCCCTGCTCGCGCCCACCACGCTGCTGGCCGAGCAGCACTTCCAGACCATCAGCAGCCGCTTCGGGCAGTGGCCGGTGAAGGTGGCGGAGATGTCGCGCTTCCGTACGGCCAAGGAGATCAAGCTGGCGATGGAAGGCCTGGCCGACGGCACCATCGACATCATCGTGGGCACGCACAAGCTGCTGTCGGGCGACGTCAAGTTCAAGCGGCTGGGCCTGCTGATCGTCGACGAGGAGCACCGCTTCGGCGTGCGCCACAAGGAGGCGATGAAGGCGTTGCGCGCCGAGGTGGACGTGCTCACGCACACCGCCACGCCCATCCCGCGCACGCTGGGCATGGCGCTGGAGGGCCTGCGCGACCTGTCGGTGATCGCCACCGCGCCGCAGCGCCGCCTGGCCATCAAGACCTTCGTGCGCAGCGAGACGCTGGGCACCATCCGCGAGGCCGTGCTGCGCGAGCTCAAGCGCGGCGGCCAGTGCTACTTCCTGCACAACGAGGTGGAGACGATCCAGGACCGCCTCGAGAAACTGCAGCAGCTCATTCCCGAGGCGCGCATCGCGATCGCCCACGGCCAGATGCCC
>JACMOG010000886.1 GCA_014378125.1 Vitreoscilla sp.
CGAGCTCGTTCGACGGTTCCTGGCCGCGAGGTCGTGGCCAGGAACGGGGGCATCGGGGCCTCGCCCTTCAGCGCTTGATGGCCAGCGCGGCGTCGCGCACCAGCGGTGCGCCGTGGTAGATGAGGCCCGTGTAGATCTGCACGAGGTCGGCGCCGGCGGCGATCTTGGACTTCGCGTCGGCGCCCGACATCACGCCGCCCACGCCGATGATGGGAAAGGCCGGCCCCAGCTCGCCGCGCAGCTGGCGGATGACGTTGTTGCTGGCCTCCAGCACCGGCTTGCCCGACAGGCCGCCCGTCTCCCCCGCGTGCTTCATGCCCTTGACGGCCTCGCGCGAGATCGTCGTGTTGGTGGCGATCACGCCGTCCATGCCGTGGCGTCCCAGCGTGGCGGCGATCACGTGCACCTGGCCTTCATCGAGATCGGGCGCGATCTTCAGGAACATCGGCACCGTGCGGCCGTCCTCCTCCGCCAGCGCCGCGCGGCGCTGGGCCAGCGCGCCCAGCAGCGCGTCCAGCGCCTCGTCGCTCTGCAGCGCGCGCAGGTTCCTGGTGTTGGGGCTGGAGATGTTGACCGTCACGTAGTCGGCGTGCGGATACACGCCGGCCAGGCCGATGAGGTAGTCGTCGGTCGCGTTCTCGATGGGCGTCGCGGCGTTCTTGCCGATGTTCAGGCCCAGGATGCCGCCGCCCTTGCGGAAGCTGTGCGCGCGCTTCACGTTGTCGAGGAACGCTGGCAGGCCCAGGTTGTTGAAGCCCAGCCGATTGATGAGCGCGCCGGCCTCGGGCAGGCGGAACATGCGCGGCTTCGGGTTGCCCGGCTGGCCTTTGGGGGTGACCGTGCCCACCTCGATGAAGCCGAAGCCCATCGCGCCCAGGCCGTCGATGCAGCGGCCGTTCTTGTCGAGCCCCGCGGCCAGGCCCACGCGGTTGGCAAACCTGAGGCCGGCGAGGTTGACGGGATCGGCCACGCGCGCCTCGGCCCACAGGCATTGCAACGGCGTGTTCTGCAGCCGCGCGATCGCGTCCAGCGTCAGCTCGTGGGCGTGCTCGGGATCGAGGCCGAACAGGAATGGGCGGGTGAGGGCGTAGGGAACGAGCGACATGGGGCGGTTTGCGGGAACGATGCGACCCGTGCATTGTCGGCGATCAAGGCCGGGGATAATGGGCGGATGACCCAAGACGAACTCAAGGCCCTCGTCGGCCAGGCCGCCATCGCCTACGTCCAGCCCGGCAGTATCGTCGGCGTGGGCACCGGCTCCACCGTCAACCAGTTCATCGAGGCGCTGGCGCGCATGCCGGTGCGCGTGGCCGGCGCGGTGTCCAGCTCGGTGCAGAGCACCGAGCGGTTGAAGCAGCACGGCATTCCCGTGCTCGAAGCCAGCGAGGTCGCCGGCCTGGGCGTGTACGTGGACGGCGCCGACGAGATCGACGGCAGCGGCTGCATGATCAAGGGCGGCGGCGCCGCGCTCACCCGCGAGAAGATCGTGGCCGACCTGGCCGACAAGTTCGTGTGCATCGCCGACGAGTCGAAGAAGGTCGACGTGCTGGGCCGCTTTCCGCTGCCGGTGGAGGTGATCCAGATGGCCGTCCCGCAGGTGATGCGCCGCTTCGTCGCCCTGGGCGGCCAGCCCAGCGTGCGCGCCGGCGTGCTGACCGACAACGGCCATCCTATCGTCGACGTGCGCGGCCTGTCCATCACCGACCCGGCGGCGCTGGAGCGCGAGGTCAACCAGTGGCCCGGCGTGGTGTGCGTGGGCATCTTCGCGCGCCATCGCGCCAGCGTGTGCCTGCTGGGCACGTCCAGCGGCGTGCAGACGCTGAGCTACGACGCGGCCTGAGCCACCGGTCATCCCGCGCGAAGTCGCAGGATCCCCGTCCGCATGACGGTGCCTGGCTAGGTTCGGCGCGATGCCCGCACGCGCCGCGTGCAGAAGCGCGCCGGGTCCAGCGCATCGACCACGTCGGCCGGCACCGGATACGGCGCATCCACGATCCAGCTCGCCATCAGCCGGCCCGCCAATGCCGCGATCCTGGTGCGGCTGCATATCGACATGGAAGACCGGGGCGGCAATATCGAACTGCTGCTGCCCTACGCCACCATCGAGCCGATCCGCGCCGTGCTCATGCAGATGTTCATGGGCGAAAAGTTCGGCCGTGATCCGATCTGGGAAAGTCATCTGGCGAGGGAAATGGCGCAGGCCAA
>JACMOG010000887.1 GCA_014378125.1 Vitreoscilla sp.
CCACGACATGGTGTTCACCGAGGAGAGCACCGTGGGCGCGTTCCTGCTGCGCGCCCGCCGCGAAGGCCTGCGCGACTTCGGCGCCTGCATGAGCCCGCACACCGCGTGGCTGATCCTGCAGGGCCTCGAGACGCTGCCCCTGCGCATGGAGCGCCACGTCTCCAACGCGCGCAAGGTGGTGCGGTTCCTGGCCGCCCATCCGATGGTGGCCAAGGTGGGCTATCCCGAGCTCGAGTCGCACCCCGACCACGCGCTCGCCAGGAAGCTGCTGCCGCGCGGCTGCGGCTCGGTGTTCTCGTTCGACCTGCGCGGCTCGCGCGCGCAAGGCGTGGCCTTCATCGAGGCGCTGCAACTGTTCTCGCACCTGGCCAACGTGGGCGACTGCCGCTCGCTGGTCATCCATCCGGCGTCCACCACGCACTTCCGCATGGACGACGCCGCGCTGGCGTCGGCGGGCATCGGCCCCGGCACGATCCGCCTGTCGATCGGCCTGGAGGATGCGGACGACCTCATCGTCGACCTGAAGGCCGCGCTCAAGGCGGCCGAGAGGGCCGCGGCATGAAGTTCGACGTCCAGGGCCGGACGGCCTACGCGTACACCGGCGGCAAGCCCTGGGTCGACGGCGAGCGCTGCGTCGTCTTCATCCACGGCGCGCTCAACGACCACTCGGTGTGGACGCTGCTGGCGCGCTGGTACGCGCACCATGGCTGGCGCGTGCTGGCCGTCGACCAGCCCGGCCATGGCCGCTCGGACGGGCCGCCGCCGCCCAGCGTCGAGGCGCTGGCCGACTGGGTGCTCGCGCTGCTGGACGCCGCCGGCGTGGCCAGCGCGCACCTGGTGGGCCACAGCATGGGCTCGCTCATCGCGCTGGAGGCCGCGTCGCGCGCGCCCGACCGCGTGGCGGGCCTCGTGATGGTGGGCACAGCCTACCCGATGAAGGTGAGCGACGCGTTGCTGGCCACGGCGCGTGACGACCCCGCGCGCGCCATCGCGATGGTCAACGCGTTCTCGCATTCGAGCCTGGCCAGCAAGCCGTCGTATCCGGGCCCCGGCGCCTGGCTGCGCGGCGGCGCCAGTGCCTTGATGCACCGCACGCAAGACGGCGGCGAGGGCAACCTGTTCGAGCACGACTTCCGCGTGTGCGACGCCTACGCCAACGGCCTGCAGGCCGCGGCCCGCGTGCGCTGCCCGGCCCATCTCATCGTGGGCACGCGCGACGTGATGACGCCGGCAAAGGCCACGAAGGAACTCGCGAGCGTGCTGCGCGCCACGGTGGCGCGCGTCGCTTCAGGGCATGCCCTGATGCAGGAAGCACCCGATGCGGTGTTGAATGCGATGCGTCAGGTCGTCCCGGCCTGACTGCCATGACAAGGGAAAGAAGATGGCCCATGCACTCTTCGACGGCGACCCGAAATCGCTGCACAGCTTTGCCGAGTTCTACCCGTACTACCTGAACGAGCACCGCAACCCCACCTGCCGGCGCCTGCACTTCATCGGCTCCACGCTGGCACTGGTGTGCCTGTGGTCGGCGATCTGGACGCAACGGCCGCTGTTCCTCGTGCCCGGCCTGGCCTTCGGCTACGGTTTCGCCTGGGTGGGCCACTTCGCGTTCGAGAAGAACCGCCCCGCCTCGTTCCGTCGCCCGCTGTGGAGCTTCATGGGCGACTGGCGCATGTACTTCGACATCTGGACGGGCAAGGTCGTCGTCTGAGCGCGTGACTTGTCATCCTGCGCGTAGTCGCAGGATGACGAGCTTGGCTATGCTCCCAGCCGCGCCAAGGGCCCTGGCCCCTGGTTCGCCTGCTTCACCAGCTCGAGCCGCTCGAGCACCCGCGGATCCAGGTCGACGCCGTCGTCGATGAACACGGTGGCCGGTGCCCCGCCGGGGCGGCGCGAATGCAGCGTCAGCAGCCGACCCTCGCGCTCGTCGTCGGTGCCTTCGCGCTCGACGTGGCCCACCAGCCACCAGTCGGCAAGGTCGGCGTAGGCGAGCGTCGTTCGGCCCAGCAGGCCGGGCACGACGAGCGCCTCGGCCTCCAGCAGCAGCAAGGGCTGCGACAGCCGCCACAACCCTACCGCGCAGGCGGCCATGAACGCTGCGTTGATCCACACGACGTCGTGGTCGGCCCAGCGGCTCCACGACTCGCGCAACGAGTCGGCCAGCGCCACGGCCACCGAGCCGCCGAACCAGACGGCCAGGGCGATCCTCCAGAGCCGCAGTCGCGTCGGCTCCACCACCACCAGCCGCGTGCGGAAGCCGATGGGCCGGCCCTGGGCCCGCGTGGCCGCCAGCATCGCGGCCGGCGCCAGCGGCGTCGGCTCGGGCTCGCCCTGCCAGCGAACCACCTCGTCCACCGGAACCTGCAGCAGTCCGGCGACGGCGTCGCTGCCGTTGCCCGAGGCCAGGAGTTCGAGCGCGCTGTGGCGCAGGTGATCGTGGGGTCCGGACGCTGCCATGCGCCGGATCATGCCATGGCGGTCCGTCAGGCCGTGGCCTTGGCCTTGACCAGCGGCGCGAGCTGCGTGAGCATCTCGTCGACCATCTCGTCGAGGCCGAACGTCGCCTTCCAGCCCCAGTCCTTTGCGGCCTCGCTGTCGTCGATGGAGCGCGGCCAGTTGGCGGCGATGGCCTGGCGGAAGTCGGGCACGCAGTCCATCGTGAAGCCGGGCACCCGCTTCGCGATGGCGTCGGCGATCTGGCTCGGCGTGAAGCTGATGGCCGACAGGTTGTAGCTGCCACGTTGGCGGATCGCCTCGGGCGGCGCCTCCATCAGCTCGATGGTGGCGCGCAGCGCGTCGTCCATGAGCATCATCGGGAGCGCCTGGTCTTCCTTCAGGAAACAGGTGTAGCGGCCGTCGCGCAACGCGGCGTGGAAGATCTCCACGGCGTAGTCGGTGGTGCCGCCGCCCGGAGGCGTCTTCCAACTGATGAGGCCCGGGTAGCGCAGGCTGCGCACGTCCACGCCGTGGTTCTTGTGGTACCAGGCGCACCAGCGCTCGCCGGCCAGCTTGCTGATGCCGTAGATCGTGGTGGGATCCATGATCGTGTCCTGCGGGGTGCCGTCGGC
>JACMOG010000888.1 GCA_014378125.1 Vitreoscilla sp.
ACCACCTGCTGGACGAGCGCAGCGTGTTCGCGCACGGCATCTGGCTGGACGCCGAAGACCGCGCCGCGCTGGCCGGCGCCGGCGCGCAGGTCGCCCACAGCCCGTCGTCCAACCTGTTCCTGGGCAGCGGCCTGTTCGACTGGCGCGCCAGTCTCGACGCCCACGTCGCCGTCACCCTGGCCTCCGACGTGGGCGGCGGCACCAGCCTGTCGATGTTGCGTACGATGGCCGACGCCTACAAGGTGCAGGCGATGCGCGGCGAGCGGCTCACGGCCTGGGTCGCGCTGCACGCCGCCACCCGCGGCGCGGCACGGGCGTTGCACCTGGGCGACGAGATCGGCAGCCTGGAAGCGGGCGCCGTGGCCGACGTCTGCGTGTGGGACGTCGCGGTGGGGCCGGTGGCCGTCCAGCGCGACGGTTTGGCACGCAGCTTGCATGCAAGATTGTTCGCCTGGATGACCCTGGGTGACGACCGCAACCTGGTCGACGCCTGGGTCGCCGGCGTCCGTAGCACCCCCGCCTGAATGGAATCCGCCCGCCCGATGCTTCGCCTCGAACTCATCGACATCAGCAAGCAATACCCCGCGGTCAAGGCCAACGACCGCATCCGCCTGCGCGTCGAGCCGGGCGAGATCCATGCCGTGCTGGGCGAGAACGGCGCGGGCAAGTCCACGCTCATGAAGATCATCTACGGCGCCGTCCGCCCCGACGAGGGCGAGATGGTGTGGGACGGCAGGCAGGTGGAGATCCGCAACCCGCAGGAGGCGCGGGCACTGGGCATCGCCATGGTGTTCCAGCACTTCAGCCTGTTCGACACGCTCACCGCCGCCGAGAACGTGTGGCTGGGCCTGGACAAGTCGTGGACGCTGGCCGACGTCACCCGGCGCATCGTCGAGGTGGCCGGGGTCTACGGCCTCGACGTCGACCCACTGCGCCCGGTGCACACGCTGTCGGTGGGCGAGCGCCAGCGCGTGGAGATCGTGCGCGCACTGCTCACCAGGCCGCGCCTGCTGATCCCCGACGAGCCGCCCTCGGTGCTCACGCCGCAGGCCGTGCAGTCGCTGTTCGTCACGCTGCGCAAGCTGGCCGACGAGGGCTGCAGCATCCTCTACATCAGCCACAAGCTCGACGAGATCCGCGCGCTGTGCCACAAGTGCACCGTGGTGCGCGGCGGCAAGGTCACGGGCGAGGGGGGTCCGCGCCACGAGACCAACGCCAGCCTGTGGCGCCTGATGATCGGCGCCGAGCCGCCGCAGCTCGATCACAAGAAGGCCGTGCCGGGCGAGCAGGTGCTGGCCGTCCGCGCGTTGTCGCTGGCGCGCACGGGCGCCTTCGGTGCCGACCTGGACGACATCGACTTCGAGGTGTGCAAGGGCGAGATCCTGGGCGTGGCCGGCGTCTCGGGCAACGGCCAGCAGGAGTTGATGGCCGCGCTGTCCGGCGAGGACGAGCGCGCGCCGGACGATTCCATCCGGCTGTTCGGCAAGCCCATCGGCCACCATTCGCCGCGCCGGCGCCGCCACGAGGGGCTGCACTTCGTGCCCGAGGAGCGTCTGGGCCGCGGCGCGGTGCCGTCCATCTCGCTGGCGCAGAACACGCTGCTCACGCGCACCGAGCCGGTGTCGGCGTTCGGCTGGATCAGCATGGGTCGCACCACGGCGCTCGCCCGCCACCTGATCTCCGCCTACAACGTGAAGGCCGGCGGGCCCGACGCCACGGCCAAGAGCCTGTCGGGCGGCAACCTGCAGAAGTTCATCGTGGGCCGCGAGATCGACGCGCATCCGAAGCTGCTGATCGTGTCGCAGCCCACCTGGGGCGTCGACGTCGGCGCGGCCGCGCAGATCCGCGGCGCGCTGCTCGCGCTGCGCGACGCGGGCTGCGCGGTGCTGGTGGTGAGCGAAGACCTGGACGAGCTGTTCGAGATCTCCGACCGGCTGGTGGTGATCGCCCGCGGCCGCGTGTCGCCGTCCCTGTCGGGGGCGCAGGCCACGCGCGAGCAGATCGGCCAGTGGATGAGCGGCCTGTGGAACGACGCCGCCACGGCACCGGAGGCCCTGCATGCTGCAGCTTGAAGCGCGTCCCGCGCCCAGCAAGGCGATGTCGCTGGCGTCGCCGGTGATCGCCTTGATCGTCACCGTGCTCGTGGGCGCCGCGCTGTTCACGCTGCTGGGCAAGGATCCGTCGCGCGGCCTGGCCATGTTCTTCGTGGAGCCGTTCCGCGGTGCCAACGCCATCTCGGAGCTGTGCGTCAAGGCCACGCCGTTGATGCTCATCGGGCTGGGCCTGGCGGTCTGCTACCGCGCCAACGTGTGGAACATCGGCGCCGAGGGCCAGTTCGTGCTGGGCGCCATCGCGGCCTCGGGCGTGGCCATGCACGCGTCGGCCGACTCCAGCCACTGGATCGTCGTGCCCATCCTGCTGGCCGGCGCGCTGGGCGGCATGGCGTGGGCGGCCATCGTCGCCTTCCTGCGCGACCGGGCCAACGCCAGCGAGATCCTGGTGAGCCTGATGTTGGTGTACGTGGCCAACCAGCTGCTCAACTACCTCGTTTACGGCGCCTGGAAGGATCCCGACGGCTACGGCTTCCCGCAGACCATCACCTTCCTCGACCCGACCAGGATCCCGCGCCTGTTCACCGGGCTGCGCGTGAACATCGGCTTCGTGGTGGCGCTGCTCTCGGTGGCCACGTTCTGGCTGTTCCTGTTCCGCATCTATGGCGGCTTCCAGATGCAGGTGGGCGGCCTGGCCGCGGCGGCCGCGCGCTACGCCGGCTTCTCGTCGCGCCGCGCGCTGTGGGTGGCGCTGATGATCTCGGGCGGCATGGCCGGACTGGCGGGCGCGTTCGAGGTGGCCGGGCCCATCGGCCAGCTCACGCCCTACGTGCCGGCGGGCTACGGCTTCGCCGCCATCATCGTGGCCTACGTCGGGCGGCTCAACCCGGTGGGCGTGCTGTTCTCGTCGCTGCTGATGAGCCTGTTCTACATTGGTGGCGAGCTCGCGCAGTCGCGCCTTGGCCTGCCCAAGTCGCTCACCGGCGTGTTCCAGGGCGTGCTGCTGTTCTCGCTGCTGGCCAGCGACACGCTGATCAACTACCGCGTGCGCTGGCATGCGGCCCATCCCGCGCACCCGTCGCACCCCGCCGAGAGCCCGGCCGCCTGATGGACACCTACGCACTTCTGCTGGCGGCCACGCTCAACGCGGGCACCGTGCTGGCCATCGCCGGCCTTGGCCTGTTGATCAACGAGCGCGCGGGCATCGTCAACCTCGGCGCCGAGGGCATGATGCTGGTGGCCGCCATCGCCGGCTTCGCCACCGCGGTGCAGACCGGCAGCGACTGGCTCGCGTTCGGCGCGGGCGCGCTGGCCGGCGCGCTCATGGCCGGCGCGTTCGGCGTGCTCGTGATCTGGCTCAACACCAACCAGTACGCCACCGGCCTGGCGCTGAGCCTGTTCGGCAGCGGGTTCTCGGCCTTCGTGGGCATCCACTACACGCAGGAGCACCTGGCGGCGCGCGCGCATTTCGCCATTCCCGTGCTCGGCGACATCCCGTTCAGCGGCCCGGCGCTGTCCCGCCAGCATCCGATGGTCTACCTCACCATCGTATTCATGGTCGGGCTCACCTGGTTCCTGTACCGCTCGCGCGCCGGCCTCGTGCTGCGCGCGGTGGGCGAGTCGCCCGAGTCGGCGCACGCGCTGGGCTATCCGGTGCGCCGCATCCGCCTCGTCTCGGTGATGGTGGGCGGCGCGCTGTGCGGCGTGGCCGGCGCGTACATCTCGGTGGTGTACACGCCGTTATGGGTGGAGGGCATGGTGGCCGGCAAGGGCTGGATCGCGCTGGCGCTCACCACCTTCGCCACATGGCGCCCGTCCCGCATCCTGCTGGGTGCCTATTTGTTCGGCGGCGTCACGATGCTGCAGTTCCACCTGCAGGGCGAGGGCGTGGCCATCTCCAGCCAGCTGCTGACCATGCTGCCCTACCTCGCCACCATCGGGGTGCTGGTGCTCATCTCGCGCAATCCCGTGTGGATCCGCGCGAACATGCCCGCCTCGCTCGGCAAGCCCTTCTTCCCAGGCAGTTGACAGGCTTCGCCTGTCATCCTGCGCGGAGTCGCAGGATCCACGTTCATCCGTTACCCGATCCATCAAACAGGAGATCTCCCATGACGACATCCACCCGGCGCGCCGTGTTGCGCACCTCCGCCTGGAGCAGCCTGGCGATTGCCGCCGCGCTCGCGGGCTGCACCAAGAAGGAAGACGCGGCTCCGGTCGCGGCCTCCGAACCCGCGGCCGCCGCCGCCGCCGCCGCACCGGCCTCGGCCGCCTCGGCGCCGCTGAAGATCGCGTTCGCCTACCTGGGCCCCGTCGGCGACGGCGGCTGGACCTTCGCGCACGACAACGGCCGCAAGGCGCTCGAGAAGGAACTCGGCAGCCAGATCCAGACCTCGTTCGTGGAGAGCGTGCCCGAGTCGGCCGACGCCGAGCGCGTGTTCCGCGACATGGTGGCCCAGGGCAACACGCTGGTCTTCGGCACCAGCTTCGGCTACATGGAGCCGATGCTCAAGGTGGCCGCCGACAACAAGGGCGTGCACTTCGAGCACGCCACCGGCTACAAGACCGCCGACAACATGCGCGTGTACGACAACCGCACGTACGAAGGCGCGTACATGGCCGGCGTCATCGCCGGCGGCATGACCAAGACGAACACCATCGGCGTGGTCGGCTCCATCCCGATCCCCGAGGTCATCCGCAACATCGACAGCTACACCCTGGGCGCGCAGAGCGTCAACCCGAAGATCAAGGTCAAGGTGGTGTGGGTCAACGAGTGGTTCAACCCGCCCAAGGAAACCGAAGGCGCGCAATCGCTGATCGACGGCGGCGCCGACGTGCTGCTGCAGAACACCGACTCCAGCGCCGTGCTGCAGACCGCCGAGAAGAACGGCAAGTACGCGTTCGGCTGGGACTCCGACATGACGGCCTACGGCCCGAAGGCCCACCTGGCCTCGTCGGTCAACATCTGGGGCCCGTACTACATCAAGGCGGCCAAGGACGCGATCAACGGCACCTGGACGACCGGCCTCACGTGGTGGGGCGTCAAGGAAGGCGCCATCGACCTGGTGTCGATCTCCGACAAGGTCCCCGCGGATCTGAAAGCCAAGGTCGACAAGGTGAAGGCCGGGCTGAAGGATGGCTCGTTCTCGATCTGGAAAGGCCCGATCGCCGACAACGCCGGCAAGGAGGTGCTGAAGAAGGACGTCGTCGCGGATGACGGCTTCCTGGGCGGCATCAAGTTCTTCGTCAAGGGTGTCGAAGGCCAGGTGCCGGGCGCCAAGTAAGCGAGAGGGGTCTGGCATCTCCGCCGTACGCGGCGGCGATGCCTGACCCCGAACGTGTGCTGCTCAGGAGATGCCAGACCCCTTTCAGAAGCGGTCGGCCAGCCGCAGCTCCGCGATCCGGTGCACGTTGCGCAGGCACTCCTCGAACTCGGCCTCGGGCTCGTTCGACAGCCGGCGCTCGAACGTCGCGATGATCTCCAAGCGTGCGAGGCCCAGCCCCGTCGGTCCGCGCACCGCCAGGATGAACGGCCATCCGAAGCGCGCGTCGTAAGCGTCGTTCAGCGCATGCAGGCGCGCGAACTCCTCCGGCGAGCACTGCGTGAGGCCCGACCGGGTCTGCTCGTCGGTGGACTCGGCGGTGAGCGCGCCCGCCACCATCGCCTTGCCGGCCAGCTTCGGGTGCGCGCGTAGCAGCGCGAGCTGCGCGCCCCGCCCGCCCGCGCGCGTGGCGTCGACCAGGGCGCGCTTGAGGTGCACGAGGTCACCGAAAGGACGTTCGACCATCGCGGCCGCCGCGATCCCCGGCGAGTGTTCGTAGATGCCGTCCAGCAGCGCGACGGCGTCGTCGGCAGCCGCGGCGTCCAGTTGCGCGAGGCTGGCGTTCATGGCGTGGCCCCGGCCGGCGCCGGGAAGTGCTGGCGCCAGTGGTTGGCGATGTCGAGGCGCCGGCACACCCACACGCGGTCGTGCCGCGCCACATGGTCGAGGAAGCGCTGCAGCGCGCCGATGCGGCCGGGTCGCCCCAGCAGGCGGCAGTGCATGCCGACGCTCATCAAGCGCGGCGTGTCGGCGCCTTCGGCCCACAGCGCGTCGAAGCTGTCGCGCAGGTAGACGAAGAAGTGCTCGCCGGTGGCGAAGCCTTGCGGCAGCGCGAAGCGCATGTCGTTGCAGTCGAGCGTGTAGGGCACCACCAGGTGCGGCACCTCCGCGCCGTCGGTGCGCCGCACGCGGGTCCAGAAGGGCAGGTCGTCGCCGTAGTAGTCGCTGTCGTAGGCGAAGCCGCCCACG
>JACMOG010000889.1 GCA_014378125.1 Vitreoscilla sp.
TCAGCCGAACAGGCGCTGCCACCACGTGGACGACGGCTTCGGCGCGGAGACGTGCGGTTGTGCGGCGCGCGCGCTGCTCGGATGCAGCAGGCTGGCATAGGGGCTCACCGCGCGCACGACGGCACCGATGCGCTCGCGGCTCATGCCGTCGCCGGCCAGTGCCGCGGCGAGGGCGTCGGTGTCCGACAGACGGCCTTCGGTCAGGCCCACCAACGCGGCAGCGACGGCGCAGGTGTCGTCTGCAGACTCCATACAGATCACATGGTCGCCGAGCAGTTCGCGCCAACGCGGCTCGCAGCGCTTGCGGCGTTGGAGATCGGGAATCAGGAAGAACAGGTTGTACGTTTCGGCGGCCGCAGCGATCACCTCCTCGATCGGAATGTCCTCATCCAGGTGCTCACCGACGAGCGATTCGATCTGGTGGCGCGACACCGCCGGATAGGGCAGCTCATCGCCGGTCATCATGAGGTAGCCACGCTTCTTGCGTTTTGCCCAGCAGTCCAGGTCCGTGTGTTGGGCCAGCGTGTAGAAGGCCAGCTCATAGCTCTCGGAGCCCGTGCCGCCGCCGCCGCCTTCGAGGTAGCTCCAGGTGAGCCATTGATCCATCAGTTCAGCCGTGGACTCGAACTGGCCGACCTGTAGCGGCGCTTGGTCCGACGTGGCATCGCCGATCGCCATGAACATGATCTGCGCATCGGCGATCTTGCACGTACCCAGAGTCTTCATGAAGTTGGGCAGGTCGCGCTGGGCCAGCATCTTCGGGATGTCGCCCATCGAGCCCGTGACATCGAGCGCGAAGACGATGCCCAGCGATTCGGGATGGTCCGCACTGTCGCGCGACTCGCGCATCTTCAGGCCATGCGGATTCATCAGCCCATGGCAGCCGCGCTGTGCGAACACCTCGTTGGCCGACTTCGAGCCGCGGTCGGCGAGGATGGCGGCGTGGGCTGCATGCGAGTAGTTTCCGTGTCCCATGGTGTGATGAGGCCTTAGGCGTGTTGGGGGTTGAATGGAATGAATTGCGGCGGCCCGAATGCCTCGCGGGCGGCCGCGGCCAACTTGCGATCGATCTCGGCTGCACCATGCTGCGCGCACCACGCGGCGCCCTCGCTGGCGAGGCGCAGCAGGTCGGCCACTGGAGCGGGCACGCCCGGGCCCAACGGGGGTGGCCCATCGCTGTCGCCGTGCAGCAGCACGCGTACCGTCCATGCCGACTGCATCAGGTCACGCGCGACGGAACCGCCGTGCCGCGCTTGGGACCAGCCGGTCAACAGCACGCCGTGGTCACCCGGGTTGACCAGCAAGTGCGACGAGCGCACGTCGCCGTGGGTCCAACCCGCGCCGTGCACATATGCCAGTACTTCCAGCACGCGACGCCATAGCCAGACCGCATGACGTGGGTCGCGCAGGCCGCCCGGGTGATACGCCAACACGTCATCCAGTGTTCCCCAGTAGCCGACAGGTTGACGCGTCACGAGGGCATCGCGCGCATCGCCGAAGCCAGCCGTCACGCCAAACGCGACAAGCTGGGGCAGGCGCTGGCTGAACTAGGCGGACGCCGGTACGTCGAGCAGTTGCAGACGCTCCAGCACGTCTGCTTCCGTGGCCAGGGCGTTGGCGCCATCGTGCGCCAGCTTGATCATGACGCGTTCCGGCAGCGGCCCGCAGGTGATCGCCGACAGCACCTCGCACCCATCGCTGTCGCCCAGAGTTGCCAGTACACGGCAGGTTCGCGACTTGACCCGAAGCAGGCGATCCGTAGCGCCGTCGACGGCCTGCGATCGCAGCCACGCCTCGTGGAACGTCCTGCGCTCGACGACACGCGGACTGCGCGTGACCATCGCCCGGCATTGCGGACACGCCACCATGCGCCACAGTGCCTGGCGAGGCAGCGGGCCGCCGCATTGTGGGCATGACAATGCGTCGAAGTTCATGCAGGAGGGCGTCTGCGGCGACTGTTTCTGGGCATATGGTTAGGCGGCATTCGGGTGAGTTTTCCAGACGCACGTGTCGGGTCAACTTCGAGGCTCGCATTCTGATGGAACATCGCCCGAGAGGAATCTCTGCGCGACTCTACCAGTCAACCTCGCTTCGTCGGTCGAACAACGGGTTGCCCGCGCTACGATCACAGCGAGTGCCAGAAGGCTGCACACGGCCAATACCGGCCTGTTACACATGTCGGCTTCGGAGCAGTCCGATCGCGCTGATGGA
>JACMOG010000890.1 GCA_014378125.1 Vitreoscilla sp.
ATGTTTGGCGGCGTAGCCGACAGCGTTGATCATGCGAGGGACTCCTGGGTGGGCGGCGGGCCGCTTCGGCAAGTCGGATTCCCGAGACGCTGTTCAGTCGTTCCGCGCAGCCGGCGCATCCGCCTTGAGAAGGCCCCGCACGTTCATCGCCGCCAGGCAGGCCTGCAGCACCACGAGCGCGGGCGCGTTGCCGTGCAGTCCCCAGGCCACCCATAGCGCGTTGCTCGCGATGAACACCCAGAAGCCGATGCGCCGCCGACGCCGGTGGGTCGATCCCACCAGCCATGACGCGCCGACGGTGACCGCCATCGCGGGCCATTGCATTGCATCGATGAGGTCGTCCATGGGAGCGTTCTTCCGGTCGCGTAGAGAGAGTCCTTTCGGCAAATCGAGAACCCACGGCGTGGATTGGGCGCGTTGCTTGCCCGTTCGGCCGAGGCCCGGAATGACCCGGCCCCCTTCGCCAACGCAGCCACGGATCACTTCATGGACAACACCAGCTCCCCTACCAAGACCGACTCCCCGTCGGCGACCCCGGCCACGCCGTTCCCCGTGAGCAACGGCGGCGCCAGCGGTGCCAAGCCCACCTCGGCCGGCGCCGGCGCGTCGGGCGACTCGAATTCGAATTCGAACTCCAGCTCGACCGCAGACAAGGTGGCCGATGCCGCGGCCGCGGCCGTGCCCGTGCTGGATCGCCTCATCAAGCAGGCCACCACCGGCGCGCATGACGCGATCGACAGCCTGTCGTCCAAGGCCAGCAGCATCGCCGACGGCCTGCAAGGCGGCGTCTCGAAGGCGGGTGACACGCGCGACGAGTGGATCGAATCGGCGCGTGACGCGATCCGCCAGCATCCGTTCGCCACGGTCGCGGGCGCGCTGGTCATCGGCGCCGCGCTGTTGAGCCTGCGCTCGTCGCGTCGCGACTGATCTCTTTTGCCGAAATGGCGGCGTGAGCCGTCCCGCCTGGAGGGCTTCGTGTCCTCCAGGCGTTTCTCATGCGCCACCCGGCGCCTATCCGATCGCCAGGAGTCCTCCGTGCCCAAGTCCAAGCAGTCCGCTCCTCCCATCGCATCCGCTCTCGGCTCCGCCGGCAGCACGGTCGGCGGGCCCGCCTCGGGCATCTCCGCGGATCCTGCGCTCAGCGCGACCGGGCCATCGATCGGGGCGCTGGCCGCGAAGCAGGCGGGCACGCAGGCGATGGCGAAGGCCATGCCGTCCAACCCGCTCAAGCCGCTCGACCATGGCCTCGACGCGGGCCACGCGCCGCAGGAAGGCCCGTGGAGCAATCCGCCCGACGACGCGGTCACCGGCAGCACGCTCAGCGAGAGCAACGAGTCGGCCAAGGTGGGCAACGGCGTGGTGCCCGGGCTCAACGCGAACCATGGTCCGCTCGACGACGCGCGCGTGGACTCCGCCGGCCAGGCCCTCACCACCAACCAGGGCGTGCTGGTGTCCGACAACCAGAACTCGCTGAAGGCCGGCCTGCGCGGTCCGACGCTGCTGGAAGACTTCGTCCTGCGCGAGAAGATCACGCACTTCGACCACGAGCGCATCCCCGAGCGCATCGTGCACGCGCGCGGCTCGGCCGCCCACGGCTACTTCGAATGCACCCGCGCGCTCGGCGAGGTCACCAAGGCCGCGCCGTTCAAGGAGGCGGGCAAGCGTACCCCGGTGTTCGTGCGCTTCTCCACCGTGGTGGGCGAGCGCGGATCCACCGACACCGCGCGCGACGTGCGCGGCTTCGCGGTCAAGCTCTACACCGACGAAGGCAACTGGGACCTGGTCGGCAACAACATCCCCGTGTTCTTCATCCAGGACGCGATGAAGTTTCCCGACCTGATCCACGCGGCCAAGCCCGAGCCGCACCATGCCATGCCGCAGGCGGCCACGGCCCACGACACGTTCTGGGACTTCGTGTCCCTTCAGCCCGAATCCACCCACATGCTGATGTGGACGATGTCGGACCGCGCCATCCCGCGGTCCTACCGCACGATGGAGGGCTTCGGCGTCCACACGTTTCGCCTCGTGAATGACGA
>JACMOG010000891.1 GCA_014378125.1 Vitreoscilla sp.
GCCCCGCTCGCCGCCGGCAAGACCGTCGACGTCACGCCCGCCGCCCCCGCCGCGCCCACCGTCCGCGCCCCCTGCGAGCCCCTGCTGCTGGCCGCGGGCTCCGACGCGGTGGAGCTGCCGATGATGAAGTTCGGCGGCCGCGTGATCTCGTCCACCGAGGCGCTCGCCCTCACCGAGGTGCCGAAGACGCTGGCGGTGGTCGGCGCCGGCTACATTGGCCTGGAGCTGGGCATGGCGTACCGCAAGCTGGGCGCCGAGGTGTTCGTCGTCGAAGCGCAGGATCGCATCCTGCCGGCCTACGACGAGGAACTGACCCGGCCCGTTCTAGCGGCGATCGACAAGCTGGGCATCAAGCTGCACCTGGGCCATGCGGTGCACGGGCTGAATGACCTGGGCGACGCGCTGCACGTGAAGAACACCGCAGGCGAGTCGGTGCACCTGCCAGCCGACAAGATCCTGGTGGCCGTCGGCCGCAAGCCGCACACCGCGGGCTGGGGCCTGGAGTCGCTGCTGCTGGACATGAACGGCCGCGCCGTGAAGGTGGACAGCCAGTGCCGCACGTCGATGCGCAACGTGTGGGCCATCGGCGACCTCACGGGCGAGCCGATGCTGGCCCACCGCGCGATGGCGCAGGGCGAGATGGTGGCCGAGATCATCTCGGGCAAGACCCGTCACTTCGCGCCGGCCGCCATGCCGGCGGTGTGCTTCACCGACCCCGAGATCGTGGTGGTCGGTCTCAACGCCACCGAGGCCGCGGCCGCGGGGCACGAGGCCATCACCGCCATGTTCCCGTTCGCGGCGAACGGTCGCGCGATGACGCTGGAATCCACCGACGGCTTCGTGCGCGTGGTCGCGCGCCAGGACAACCACCTGATCCTCGGCTGGCAGGCCGTCGGCAAGGGCGTGTCCGAGCTCTCGGCCGCGTTCTCGCAGTCCATCGAGATGGGCGCTCGGCTGGAGGACGTGGGCCACACGATCCACGCGCATCCCACGTTGGGCGAGGCGGTGCAGGAAGCGGCGCTGCGTGCGCTGGGGCATGCGTTGCACGTCTGACCAGAGTGGTCTGATCAGAGGGGTCTGGCATCCCCTGCGTACTCGCAGGCAATGCCTGACCCCGATCACCAGAGCAGCTCGCGTTCGGGGTCAGACATCGCCGCCGGGTACGGCGGAGATGCCTGACCCCTTTTGCTTACTTGGCCAGCGCCTTCTGGAAGTCCGCATCCGCGAACAGCTTGCCGGCCAGCGTCTTGTACAGCGCCGTGTACTGGTTGATGGCGGCGGGCAGCGCGATCGCGCCCACAAACGACGAGTCCCACGTCGCGTCGACCGTCACCGTCTTGTCGAAGACGCTCTTGCCGTCGCGCGTCACCGTGAAGTGGGCGCCGAGCTTGCCGGTGCCCGTGCCGATGGCGGCGTCGACCATGCTGTCGGTGAGCTGGCCGGCGATCACGATGCCGGACGCGTCGTCGTAGAGGCCCGCGGCCTTCAGGTCGACGACCAGTTCCCCGCGCAGCGTCTTCGCGAACGAGCCGTTGGACGGCTCCCCCGACGAGCCGCGCAGGCCGTCGAGCGTGGTGTCCATCGCCGCCGGCTTGCCGTCGGC
>JACMOG010000892.1 GCA_014378125.1 Vitreoscilla sp.
CATCACGGTGTCGGACGTGATCTTGAAGTTCACGGGCGTGCCGGCCGGGAACTGGATCTCGTTGACCGTGGCGATGTGCTGCTCGGGATAGATGAACAGCCATTTCCAGTCGAGCGCGACGACCTGGACCTCGATCGGCTTCACGCTCGACACGAGCGGCCTGTAAGGATCGAGCTCGTGGGTGGTCTTCCAGGTGAGAACGCCCAGCACTGCGATGATCGCGATGGGCACGCTCCAAACCGCGACCTCGATGCGATGGGAGTAGGACCAGTTCGGGCGGTACGTGGCTTCGCGGTTCGAGGCACGGTAGCGCCACGCGAAAGCCAGCGTCATCACGATCACCGGGATCACGACGATCAGCATCAGCAGCGTGGCGGTGATGATCAACGACTTCTCCTGGGCGGCCACCGGCCCCTTCGGATCCATCAGGGCCACGCGGCAGCCGCCCAGGGCGAACACGACGAGGCCGGTCGCGACGGCGCACAGGCTACGACGGTATCGATGCGGGGACTCAGGGTTTCTCATGAGACGGACTCTATTCACTGAGGCGTCGTCATGCATCGGCTTCCGCGAGAGTCCGTGGCCTGGCCGGCACGAATCCGTTTCAAACCCGCTTCAGGAGCGGGAGCAGGCGCAGGCGCTGTCGCGAGGCTGTCTATCCTGGGTGCACCGCCGCCTTCGCGCGCCAGAACGCGACGTCGATCGGTTGCTCCGCCCCCGTCTTCTCGTTGACGAGCCAGAACTGCCGACCGTCGGGGCTGGCTCGCGACACCTCGCCCGTGTGGCGTCCGGCCTGTACCCGGCGGCCGATGGCGTTGCACGGGAAGTCCTGCGCGGCGGCGAGTTGCAGCAACGGGATGGCCTGTCGCGCCTCGCCCGCCAGGCGCAAGCGCTGGGCGACGGCGCCCAGCAGCGGGTTGGTCGTGTCGGCGCTCGACAGGAACATCACCACCTTGGCCTGCGCCCGGCTCAGCGCCACGTTCAACAGACGACGCGCCTCGTCCGATTGGAGGAACGCCTGCGCGCCATCGGCAGGATCGAACAGCACCACCGCGGCTTCGCTGCCCTGCGCCCGGTGCACGGTGCTCACCTTCACGGACTCGGGCACGCCTCGCTCCGCGAGCTGGCGCCGGATCAACGCGCGCTGGGCGCGGAACGGCGTGAGGACAATGATCTCGTTGGGCCGCCACTCACCACTTGCGAGCGCCGCGGCCACCAGGTCGGCGATCTCCACCGCCGACTCGCGTCGGACGGGGCCGCGCTCCGTAGCCGACCAGCTGCCGTTCGTCCGCATCGGGCGGATCGTCACGTGCGTCGCCGCGTCGATGTCTCCGAATGGACGCTGGCGAGCGGCAAGCCACTCGATGGACGCCTGCGCATCGGCCGCCACTCGCAGCGCGCCGTTGTAGAACATGTCGCTGACCAGCTCGTTGATGGGGCCCGCCATCCGCGACTGTTCGTCGAGCATCGCGACCGAGGGACGGCCCACGGGCATCTCCGCGAAGGCCGAGCGTCCCAACCACTTGCGCGCCAGGCGGTCGTCGCTGCGCACGATGGGAGAAAGCTGCTCGGGGTCGCCCGCGAACAGGCACGCCTTGGCCAGCGGCATCAGCGCCACCGTATGGGCCAGGCTGACCTGGCTGGCCTCGTCGAAGACCACCAGGTCGAACGGCGGCTCGTCATCCGTGGATAGTTCGCGCAGCGTCTTCAGCGTGAACGCGGCCCGGGTCGTGGTCATGCTGGCGAGACGGGCGCGCCGGAGCACCTCGAGCGACGACCCGCGCAGTTCGTCGCGGGGCTTGGCGAGCCGGTCGGCCCACGCCTTCATCGCGGCGGCGTCACGCGAAGACGGGCGCGCCGCCTCGGCCCGTGCCAGCCGCGCGACGAGGTCGGCGTCGGCGCTGGGAATCAGGTGCTCCCGACCGGCGTAGGCCGAGGCGTCGAAGCGCGCGCCCAATCGCTGGACGGTGCCGCGCAGCGCTTCGCGCCGGCCCTTCTGCAACGCCTTGTCGACGGCGATCGTCGCCATGTCGACCGCCTGGTGGGTGGTCGACAGCAACAGGACGCGGTGGGACGGATACCGTTCCAGGTATTCGGCCACGAGCACGCCGAGCGTCGTCGTCTTCCCGGTGCCGGGAGGCCCCCAGAGAAAGGCCGCGCTGTGGCCGACGAGCGCCAGGGCGTCGCGCTGCGCCGCCCGCAGCCAGCGGAAGGGCTCGCCGGTCAACCCGACGGCCGCGGGCAAGGCGTGCGGGCGAGCGAGTTCGGGCAGCTTGGCAAACGCCCGTTCGGCCCAGGCACGGTCGTTCCAGGCGTCTGCGACCGCGGTGAGAAAGCGTGTGGGATAGAGACGGATCAACATCCCGGCGCCGGGCGGCGGACTCGAGGCGTTCTGCAGAATCAGCTCGTCATCTTCGATGACGACGGCGAGCACCGAGGCGCCGCCTTTGGACGGCGCGCCCCACCACGCGGAAGCGCCTTCCAGGCCCTCGTCCAGGAGCACCTGGGCCGACGCCTGGCCGGGTCGCTGGCCCTCCGCGAAGACGACTCCGGATTCGAGGGTGACGCGCCAGAGGGCGCCATCGCGCGCCGTGTGCAGCACCCTGAAATCGAAGAACTCGGGCGTGGCGGCGAGTTCTGCGTCCATCGCAGCGCGGATATCGGGAAGGCTGGAGAACACGGGGGGCGGTATCGGTGGCGGGCGTGACGCGGAGCACGGCCCCGCCTGTCGAGATGCTGTACATCATTACAGTATCTCACCCGAACTCCCGTCGCCGGCAGGCCGGCGACTCGAAGGCTGACGCCGCCTTGTCGACGCTGACCTCCTCAGGCGTCGTCATTGGCCACGGCAATCGTCCTTCTTGCCGGGGGAAGCCGGTTGGCCGGCCGCGGCGATGTAGTGGGTGCCCGATGCATCGAGGCGCAGGGGCGGCAACACGTCGTCCCCGGCGACACCCGGGCTCAGCACGCACACCCGGATCGCGCCGGGCCGGTTGCCGCGCCAGTCACCGAAGCTCAGCTTCAACGTGGCCGCCTCGTCGGCGGGAAAATTCCTGGGCAGCTCGCCCAGGCGCTTGCCCTCTGCGGACAGCAGTTGCGCGTGCGGCATCTCGACCATCGTCGATCCGTCCGGCCGCGTCGCGTCGTAGTCGTCTTCCCAGACGGAGGCGATCAGCAATCCGGCCGGGGCCTTGGCGTCGCGCCGCACGCTGCAGACCCGCACGGCGGCCGCGAACGGCCTCCAGGCCTCGCCGGGCAGCCACGCCAGTTGCTCGGGCGTGGCGCGGCGGCACGCCTGGTCGTCGGGCTTGAACGCCTGCGCGCCCGCGCCGGCATTGGCACTCGGCGAGGCCGCGCAGCCGAGGGCGATGGCCGCGGCGAGCGCGGCCACGAGGCTGGCCGGCTGGCGATGCGATGTTCGGGATTCGGGATTCGTTGATCATGGCGAGGGTGGAGTCATCGGCCTGCGCAACTCAACAGGCGATGGCGTATCTCGACCCCGGCCGATGGGGGATTTGACTCAGCGGGCCAACTTCCGCAACTCTTGCGCCTTTGCCCGACTGACCGGCAGCTCGACCCCGTCGCGCAACTGCGCCGTCAACCCGCCTTCGTCCTTGCGCCTGAAGGCTTCGACATGGTCGAGGTTGACGATGTGGGTGCGGTGAATTCGCGAGAACCGATCCGGATCCAGTCGATGCTGGAGGCGATTCAGCGAGACGTGGACCAGGTGGCTCGCCGCGCCCACGTGCACGGCCACGTAGTCCCCAAGCGCCTCGAACCAGGCGATCGTGTCGACCGCCACGGGCACGATGGTGCGTCCGCTGCGAACGAAGATGCGGCTGATCGGGCCGGGGCCCAGCGCTTCGCCCAGGCGGTCGAACGTGGGCGCCAGCGGCTCGCCGAAGGCGGCGCGCAGGCGATCGAGGGCGGCGTTGAAACGTTCGGGGCCGAACGGCTTGAGCAGGTAGTCGAGCGCCCCGAGCTCGAAGGCGGTGATGGCATGTTCGGCGTGCGCGGTGGTGAACACGATCAGCGGGCGGTGCACGAGCCGCTTCACGATCTCGGTACCGATGAGGCCAGGCATCTCGATGTCGAGGAAGACGAGCTCGGGGCGCAGCCGGTCGATCCCCTCCAGGGCGGCCGGGCCGTCGGCCGCATCGCCGACGCACTCGATCCAGTCGACGTCGGCCAGCAGATGACGCAGCCCGGCACGGGCGACGGGCTCGTCGTCCGCGATGAATGCGGTGATGCGCGCGGGTTCACTCATCCAGGTCGTTCGCCTCCACGCCGTCGGCCCGGGGCACGCTCAGTCGTGCGGTGAAGCCGGCGCCCCGCTGGCTGACCAGCGCCAACGCCGCCGCGCCGCCGTGCAGCCACTTCAACTGCTCGCGCAAGCGGCGCAGTCCGGTGCCTGTGCTGCCCGCGATAGCCGCCACGTCGGCGCCCGGGCCGTCGTCGCTCACGCTCACCACGAGCGCCCCGTCCTCGATGCGGGCAACGATGACCAGCGTCGTGGGTTCCACGCGCGGGGCGGCCGCGTGGCGTACGGCGTTCTCCACCAGCGTCTGCAGCGCGAACGCCGGCAGGCGGCAGGCGAGCGCGGCGGGGTCCAACGCATCGCTCGTCCGCAGGCGGTCGCCGAATCGGATCCGCTGGATCTCGAGGTAGTCGCGCACGAAGGCCCATTCCTGCGCCAGCGTCACGCTGTCTCGCGGCTCGGAGACGGCGCGCCGCAAGACATCGGCGAGCAGTTCGGCGGCCCGGCTCGCACCGCGCGGATCCACCGGGATCAGTTGGACGACCGTGTGCAGGGCGTTGAACAGGAAGTGAGGATGGATCTGGCCGCGCAGCGCCGCGAGCTGGCCGCGCGCCTCGAGCGCCGCCAGGCGGGACGCACGCGCCGCGGACTGGCCCGCATAGGCGACCGCGACGACCATCAGGTAGAACCAGGCCCCCGTTGCGAAGAATGCGCCGACGCCGGGCCCGACGACAAAGACGAGCTGCCTGCGAATCAGGCTCTCGATCGCGCTGTACGACACGATGCAGCCAGACGCATAGAGCGTCAGGGCCGCCAGATGGCGCGCGACAAAGCCGGCCCGCATCGGGGCGGGCCAGGGATGGCTGGCGGCGAAGCGGTGGACGAACACGCCCAACGCCGCGGCCCCCGCCACCAGGCGCAGGGCCCCTGGCGCGGCGCCGGCGAAGGATTCTCCGTGAACGGCCATCATCAGCACCGTCGCCAGCGCCCATACCGGCAGCCAGCCGATGGCGAGCTGCACCCACACCCAGGCGCGCGGCGGTGTCGTATCGGGAAGCGGCGTTGGCGTGGTCATGAGGCGCCGCATTGTGCCCTCGTGGCGGGCGCGCGTCAGCGCTGCGCCTTGGCCGCCACGCGCCGCGCGTTGATGGTCAGGGCGCCGTCGTCCCAGGTCGCGCCGTTGTCGTACGAGCGATCCTGACGCACGGTGAAGTGATCCGCCGAGATCTCGTAGAAGCGAGTGCGCGACTGGTACGGCTTGCCGTCGGGCATCGAGCCGCTGCTGCTGACGTGCATCTCACCGCCCTGCCACGCGGCGGTCGCCGCGCTGAAGCGGGGGCCGTACACATCCAGCGATTCGATGACCCAGCGGCGAGCCTCCCCGTCGTAGATGCGCAGGGATCTGCCCAGGTTCTTCGGTTTGCCGCCGACGTCGACGACGCGCACCTCGTCGTCCACGCCGAAGCCGTCGAACGCGCGCCATGCCTTCCACGTGCCGAGCAGATGGGGCGTGCCGTGGATCATCGCGACGAGGCCGCTCGTCTTGGGTGCCACCTCGATATCCCACTGGCCGATCAGGAAGTCGAACTGCGCGACTTCGGGTGGCGCGACGGGGGGGCCCGCTTGCTTCGCCTGGCCATCGGAGACGCCAGCGAGCACGGCCAGCGCGACGAGGAAGGGACGGAGGCGAATCATGGCGTGGGCCTTCAAGGAGTGAGGATGACTCCAGCATGCCGCACGCCGTCGCAGGCGCGGGCGCGGCTTCGCCGAGCTGCACGCCGATGCCGTCCAACGGTCAACCCGGCGCGCGACGGGCCGCCTAAAGTTGCTTCACCCCGACCAGACGAAGCCCATCCGCCATGATCCAGAACATGCCTCTCGCCGTGGAATTGCGAGGCGCCAGCAAATCCTACCCCGGTGCGCAGGGCGATTTCGAAGCGCTTTCCCCGCTCGACCTGCGCATCGAGCGCGGGGAGTTCGTGACGGTGGTCGGTGCGTCGGGCAGCGGCAAGTCGACGCTGTTGAACCTGCTCGCCGGGATCGACCGGGCCAGTGGCGGCGAGGTGATCGTCGGCGGAACGTCGCTGCAAGCGCAGAGCGAGCGTGCGCTGTCGGCGTGGCGCGGGCGCGACCTGGGCATCGTCTTTCAATTCTTCCAGCTGATGCCCACGCTGACGGCGATCGAGAACGTGATGTTGCCGATGGACCTGTGCCGGCGCTGGCTCGCGCGCGAACGGCGCGGGCGCGCGCTCGCCCTGTTGACGCGGCTGGGCGTGTCCGACCAGGCTGACAAGTTTCCGGCGGCCCTGTCCGGCGGCCAGCAACAGCGCGTCGCCGTGGCCCGCGCCCTGGCGAACGACCCCGCGCTGCTGCTCGCGGACGAGCCGACGGGCAACCTGGATTCGCGCAATGCCGACACGCTGCTGCAGATGCTTGCAGGGCTGGTGCGCGACGACGGCCTGACGGTGATCATGGTCACGCACGAGCGCGGCGCACACGCGCACGCGACGCGCACGATCACCCTCGCGGACGGTCACCTCGTGGCGCCGGAGGTCCGGCGTGGATGAGGCCTGCAGGCGCATGCTCTGGCGCGACATCCTGCGCCATCGCGCTCGCAGCGCGCTGGTCGTGCTGGCGGTGGCGATCGGGCTCGTCAGCGCGGGCGCCGTGCTGGACAGCTGGGCGCTGATCGGCCGCGCGACCG
>JACMOG010000081.1 GCA_014378125.1 Vitreoscilla sp.
ACTCGCTCAGCATGTCTCTGTTGCCGCGATACGAGCGCATCGGGATCCTAAGCCGTTGTCGCTGAAACAGATCACTGCGGAGCACTGGGGCGTCTTGCTCGAACTGCTCCGTGAAGAGGGGCTAGAGGTCACGGAGGAAGTCATTGCTCATGGCGTGAGATTCCGGGTCGCACTCAACGGCGCCGATCATGTCCTCATTCACAGATACAACACCGGCTCGTTCCTCATGCAGGGCAAGCAGTACAGCGCCTATGGAAAGGTCGTGGCACCTTCACGCGCCAACAATTCATCTCGAAGGTCGACTAGAGCCGGGTTAGAGATGTGGTACGTCGATGTGATGTAGGTTCGCAATGGTCGATCCTCAGGGCCTGACGCAGGACGAGTTGCGCCAGCGCGCCTGGGACGTGGCCGCGCCGCAGCAACGCGCGCGGGAGGCCGCCTGGAGCGATGCCTACTCGGCCGCCGCGGGCAACGGGCTGGGCAGCGATGACCTGTCGACGGTCGCCCATGCTGCAGCGGCCGGCCGGGTCGCGACGCTGCTGATCGAGGCCGAGCCCCAGGTGGCTGGTCGGATCGACGGGTCGACCGGGCGCATCGACCCCGCCGAACTCGACAACCCGCGCGTCGACGACGTGCTCGACGACTTGGGTGCGCTGGTGGAACAGCGGGGTGGCGAGGTCCACATTCTTCCGGCCGGGCGCATGCCTTGTCGTACCGGCGTGGCGGCGAGCTTTCGCCACTGAACTGCAGGCGTCCAAGACACGACAGGAGAAGTCCATGAAGATCCAACTCAACACCGACGTGCACATCGACGGTACCGAGGCACTGGCCACACAAGTGAACGCCACCGTCGAGCAGGCGCTGGAGCGCTTCAGTGAACACGTGACCCGGGTGGAAGTTCACCTGACTGACGAGAACGGCGGCAAGAGCGGGCAGCACGACCAGCGCTGCATGCTCGAGGCCCGTCTCGAGGGCCGCCAGCCGGTGGCAGTGACCGACCACGCCGCGACGCTCGAGCAGGCGGTGCACGGCGCGGCGCGGAAGCTGGCGCACCTGCTGGACACCACGCTCGGGCGACTGCACGACCATCGCGAGAAGACGTCCGGCCTGCCCTTGTCCGGGACAGAGCCCAAGAATTGGAGTGACAGCCCTGTGGAGTGACGGGGTTGTATCCGGCGCTGAGGCGTCGACTTCAGCCGGAAGCCACTCACGCCTCGCCGCCGTCGGTGAGCCGTGCGCCCTCTCCGACCGCGTTCATTGCGTCGAGGTCGAGCTCGGTATCGAGACGCTCCGCCAGCGCACCACTCATTCGGCCGGCGTCGCGCAACTCGTCGACAACCTTGCGCTGCGCAGCGAGCGCGCGCAGCAGCACGGAGCGGTGCTCGTCATGGCGGCCAAGCGCGCCGGGCCGCGCGATGCCAATGCGGCCGGACTCAAGCAGGGCTGCGAGATCATCGCCCGCAGAGTTGAGCGGCGAAACCGGCTCCTCGGCCCTCTTGGCGGCGGCCATCCCGGCACGGCGCGCGCGCAAGCGCGCGGCACGTTCTTCGCGCCGTTCGCGCTCAGGATTGCCGACCTTCAGGACGTTGACCAGCGGCAACAGCGTGGCACCCTGGACCAGCAAGGTGACGACGATCGCGATCAGTGTCAGGAAGATGATCGTGTGTCGGACGTGCCCGTCGCCACCGAGGCTCATTGGCAGCGCCAGCGCGAGCGCGAGCGAGACCACGCCGCGCATGCCGGCCCAGCCGAGCACAACTTGCTCGCCGAGGGACGGCGTCGGACTGGAAGCGCCGAGCAGCGCCACCAGCCTCGGCACCACCAGCATCCACGCCATGCGCATGCCGATGATGCCAGCGGACAGGATCGCACCGGCGCGCAGCACCTCCCAGCTTGGCCAGTCGACCGCGATCTCGCCAATCAACAGCCCGAGCAGCAGGAA
>JACMOG010000893.1 GCA_014378125.1 Vitreoscilla sp.
CCATGTCGTTTCCTTCGGTTGACGGGCGAAAGTCTCCACCACAGCGCTGGTTCCCGGCTTTTTCACGTTGAAGCTCTCACCGCAGCCGCACTCGCTGTCCGCGTTGGGGTTGTCGAACTTGAAGCGTTGCGTGAGGCCTTCGGTGACGAAGTCGATGTGCGTGCCATCCAGAACCAGCAGGCTCTCGGCATCGACCACGACGCGAGCGCCGTGCGACTCGAAGCTGTGTTCGCCAGGCCCGACCTCGTCGGCGAGCTCGAAGGTGTGCGCCAGCCCTGTGCAGCCGACTTTCTTGATGCCGATGCGCAGCGCGATGCCCGAACCGCGCTTGTCGAGCTGGCGCCGTATCTGCGCTGCGGCCCGTTCAGTCAGTGTCATCGTCATGTGTTGGACTCCTCGTCTGAAAACGCACCCACTGGAAACCCGGCAGGCAGCTCACAAAACATCGGTGGATCCGTTCACTTTGTCTGCGCCCGGCGCCGCCACGCTCTTCGCGGAACGTGTTGGTCGGCGTTCAAGACCGCATTGTCTGAATGGATACCCGAGTAAGTTAGTCAAGTATAGATGTGCGTTGAAGGCCGCATAGGGTGCGGCCCGAAAGGGGCGGTGCAAAGCAAGGTCACTCGCATCGCATTGCGCCGGGCGGCCAAGCACAGTTGTCGGGAGCATGGTTCAAAAGAAATGTTCGACTGATGTGGCCGGCAGCGAAGCCGCTGCGGTGAACGCTGCGCACGCAGGGGCATTGCGGGCCGGCCCGTGCCCCTACCGGATCGGCTTGGGCCCGCGCGCCAGTCAGAAACCAACTCATCAATCAGCCGCGGCGGGTGCCAAATGAAAGTTCAGAAGTGACAGCTCGAAGGTGGACCGACAACGGCTGCGCCGGTCGGCAACGGTTTCCACGAAGATGTAGAACTCGCCGGTTGAAACGGCCAGTTTGAGACCGCTTCATCGTAGACCGTCCTATTTGCTGCACGATGTCGTTGGTCTACAAGAAGTCTCACGGACCGACCTACCCGAACTTCCCCTGCAGGTACCACCCCGCCTCGCCGACCGCCGGCGCGTGGCGGAATCGGTAGACCCACAGCAGCGCGCCCTCGTGATCCTGCGCGATGAAGTAGTCGCGCGCGGCGTAGCCGTCGTCCCACCAGCCGGCCTCGATGCGCTCGGGCCCGGCCACGAGCCACAGCGGCTTGCCGGACAGCAGCGGCGTGCCGCCCTCCTCGCGCAGCGGCTGCGGCTGGCGCAGCAGCCACACGGGACGCTTCAGTCGCGGCCAGTCGGCCGGGTCGCCGGAGGACGTGGCGGCGGGCCCGTTTGGCGCGACGAGCTCGAGCGGCGCGCCCGCCGCGCGCGTGCGCGCCGACGCGGCGTCGCCGCCCTGGCGCACGCCAGTGGCCAGCTCGGGACGATGGTCGGCCACCGGCTGCAGGCGCTGGATGTTGTGCGCGCCCAGCCGGGCCTCGAAGCGCTCGAGCAGCCGGTGCCAGCCCTCGCCCACGCTGGCGGCCGACGGGAACAGCTCGGCGTTGGGCGGCGCGCCGGGCGTGATGGCGTGGCAGTGCAGGCTCAGCTCGATGACGGAGGCGGCCAGCGGCAGGCGTTGCAGGCGTTCGCGCAGCAGCGAGTGCAGGTGGGCGGTGTCGGACACCGGCTCGCCCAGCCCGATCTCCAGCACGGTGGTGCGCGAGGCCGGGTCGTCGAGCATCTTGCGTCGGCTCTCGTGGTGCAGGCGCAGCTCGAAGCCGGCGACGAGCCCGTGGTGCGCCAGGGCCCAGGCGGTGAGGCGATTGAGCAGCACGGCGGCGCCGGTGAGCAGCGCGGCGCTGTCGTCGGCGCGCATGAACAGCTCCAGCCGGCTGTCGAAGACGGGCGCAGGCTGCAGAGAAGTGCGCGGGTCGGCCAGGTCGCCGAGGGCGCGGTCGATGTCGGCCAGCAGCGCGGCGCCGAAGCGGCGCACGAGGCCGGCGCGCGGCTGCCTCCACAGGTGGGCGGCGGTGGCCAGGCCCAGCGACTCGAGCGCGGGCAGGTGCGGCGCGGCGGCGGCCATGCGCGAGACGGGCACGGCGCCCACGCGCGCCCGCCACGCGGCCTTGCCGTTGCACGGCGTGTCCCGATGGCTGGCGGCTGATCGCTCGACGGCGTCGGTGGCGTTCCCGCCCATGGCCATCCACTGTGCGCCCTGCGCCGTGGGGGCGCACGCCAGGCGCAGCTGGTGGCCCAGCGCCGCGAGCTCGACGCGCAGGCGCGCCAGCAGCCGCGGCAGGCCCCCGAAGTAGCGCAGGCTGGCCTGCACCTCGGCCAGCACCACGTGGTCGCC
>JACMOG010000894.1 GCA_014378125.1 Vitreoscilla sp.
CTGCGGCGCGCGGCCCTGTCGCCGCCGGCCGCGCCCACCCCGTCGGCGGGCCTGTTCGAGCTGGACGCCGACGGCCAGCGCATCCGCTTCGCCGGGCAGTGGCTGGCGCTGACCCGGCTCGAGTTCGGCCTCCTGCGCGCGCTGTTGCGCGCCCCCGGGCGCATCCGCTCGCGCGAAACGCTGCTCGACGAGGTGTGGGGCGCCGACGGCGAAGCCACCGACCGCACCGTGGACACCCACGTGAAGACCTTGCGTGCCAAACTGCGTGCGGTGCGGCCCGAACTCGAGCCGATCGTCACGCATCGGGGCATGGGCTACGCGCTCGACCCTTCCGTCCTCCACCCGCCTGCTAACTAGATGCGCCTCGGCCTGCGACTGCTTTTCGCGTTCTTCGTCATCACCGGCCTGGCCGGCTTCTTCGCGCTCCAGGTGTTCCAGAGCGAGGTCAAGCCGAGCGCGCGCGAGGTGCTGGAGGACGCGCTGGCCGACACCGCCAACCTCGTGGCCGAGCAGGCCGCGCCCGCGCTGCGCGCCATGCCGCCCGGCGGCACGCTGGCCGATTCCGCGCTGGCGCGCGACGTCGCGGCCTACAGGAAGCGACCCGTCGACCTGCAGATCTGGGGCCTGCACAAGCGCACGCTCGACCTGCGCATCTATGTCACCGACGCCGCGGGCCGCGTGGTGCTCGACTCCGGCTTCGGCCCCGGGGCGCCTGGCAACAGCGGCTCGGCCGTGGGCGCCGACTACTCGCAATGGCGCGACATCCACCTGACGCTGCGCGGCGAATACGGCGCGCGCGCCACCCGCAGCACGCCCAGCGACGACGCGAGCTCGGTGATGTACGTGGCGGCGCCGGTACGCGACGGCGATCGCGTGATCGGCGTGGTCAGCGTGGGCAAGCCGCTGGCCACCGTCCAGCAGTTCATCGACCGCGCGCAGCGGCGCATCTTCGTGGCCGGCTTTTGGCTGCTGGGGCTGTCGGCCGCGGTGGGCGTGCTGGTGACGATCTGGCTGGTGCGCGCCGTGCGCCAACTGAAGTCGTACGCCACGCAGGTGCACGCCGGCGAGCGCGTGCCCGTGCCGCGACTGCCGGGCGAGCTGGGCGACCTCGCGGTGGCCGTCGACGAGATGCGCGAGCGGCTGGAGGATCGCGAGCGCCTGGAGCACACCGTGCGCGCGCTCACCCACGAGCTGAAGAGCCCGCTCACCGCCATCCAGGGCGCGGCCGAGCTGCTGGGCGACGAGCTGCCGGCCGAGGATCGCGAGCGCTTCGCGCGCCAGATCCAGGACCAGTCGTTGCGGCTGCGCGACCTGGTCGACCGCATGCTCGAGCTGTCGCGCCTGGAGGGCCAGCGGGCCATCGCCAACCCGCGCGACCTGGTGCTGCTGGAGCTGATCGACGAGGTGGCCACGGGCCACGTGCCCTTGGCGATCCAGCGTGGCATCGGGCTGGTATGGGAGGCACGTGCCGACATCGTGCTGCGCGGCGAGCGCGACGCGCTGGTGCTGCTGTTCTCCAACCTGTGGTCCAACGCGCTCGACTTCGCGCCCGAGGGCTCGGCCATCACCGTGTCGTTGCGGCGCGTCGGCGCCGAGGCGGTGTTCACGATGCGCGACGTGGGCCCGGGCGTGTCCGACTTCGCGCTGCCGCAGCTCGGTCAACGCTTCTTCTCGCTGCCGCGACCGCGCGACGGCCGCCGCGGCAGCGGCCTGGGCCTGGCCATCGTGCGCCAGGCCGCAGCGCTGCATGGCGGCAGCGTCACGTTCGCGCCGGCGTCGCCGGGGCTGCAGGTGACGCTGCGCCTGCCGGTCTGAGAGACCTGAGCGGCGCTTCACCCTCGCCACACAAACCTCATCGCGCCCACACGGGGCGCTCGCATCCTGGCTTCTTCGGCGCCGACATCCGGCGCGCTGGAGGAGTGAACGATGAAGTATCCGTTGCTGGCCAAGGTGGGCGCGATCGTGCTCGTGGGCTTGATGGTGTGGATGGTGCTGGGCCGCATCGAGGGCCTGGTGGAGGAGCGCAAGGGGCGCGGCGAGGAGGCCGTGCGCGGCGTGGAGCACTCGCACGCGGCCGCGCAATCCATCCTGGGCCCGGTGCTGGAGCGCGCCTGCACGGAGGAGTGGGACGTGGTCAACGGGAGCGGAAAGGATCGCGCGGTGACGACCGCCTCGCGCGACTTCCGGCTGCAGCAGGTGCCCACCCGCCTGGCGATCGACAGCCGCACCCAGGCCGATCCGCTGTGGCGTGGCCTGTTCAAGATCAACGCATGGACCGGGCATTTCACGGTGGCGGCCGACTTCGCCACGCTGGCGCCGCTGCAACCGCGCGCCGACCATCCGGACGGCCGTCTGAAGTGCGGCGCGCCCGTGCTGCTGGTCGCCTTGAGCGACGTGCGCGGCGTGCGCGCGGCCACGGTGCTGGCCGACGACCACGCGCTGGCCGTCGAGCCCGGCACCGGTGGCTCGGCCTACACGAGCGGCCTGCACGCCACCCTGCCCGCCGCCCGCGTGGACGGGGACGCGGCGGCACACCCGCTGTCGCTGCACCTGGAACTTGACCTGGTCGGCACCAGCCAGCTGGCCTGGGTGCCCGCGGCCGAGAGCCTGCGCTGGACACTCGCCTCCGACTGGCCGCATCCGTCGTTCGGCGGCCAGTTCGCGCCCGAGCAGCGCGACATACGGCCGGACGGCTTCGGCGCCACCTGGAACCTGTCGGCGCTGGCCACCACGGCGCCGGCCGACGTCGCGCGCGCGCTGGCGTTGTGCACGCCAGCGAACGTGGGCGCGAGCACGAGCTCGGGCGACGCCGCCGACGATCCGGCGGCCAAGTCGGACAAGTGCCTCGACCTGATGAGCGTCGCCTTCATCGACCCCGTCAACCCGTACGTGCTGAGCGATCGCGCGGTCAAGTACGACCTGCTGTTCATCCTGCTCACCTTCGTCACGGTGGCGTTGATCGAGGTGCTGTCCGGGCGCCGCGTGCACCCGGTGCAGTACCTGCTGGTGGGCCTGGCGCTGTCGCTGTTCTTCCTGCTGCTGCTGTCGCTGTCGGAGCACCTGTCGTTCGAGCGCGCCTATGCCGCGGCGGCGGGCGCCTGTGCGGCCCTGCTCGGGTTCTACGCGAGCTCGATGCTGGGCCGTGTCTTGTCGGGCGTGCTGTTCGGCCTGGGCATCGCGCTGCTGTACGGCTTGCTCTACGTGCTGCTGCAGATGGAGCAGAACGCGCTGGTCATCGGCTCCGTGATGCTGTTCCTGGCACTGGCGGCGGTGATGACGCTGACGCGACGGATCGACTGGTATGCGCTGTTCGGGCGACTGCGCGCCAGCGCGCCCGAGGCCGTCGGTGACGCGTCGTGAGCCATCCCCTCGACGATCGCCAGGTCGCGCGATGATGCCCTCGGCGAACGCACGTCGCGCGAACTGGCTCGACACGTGGTTCACGATGTGGTCCAGCGAGCACCACAAGGGCAACGCCACGTCGCTAAGATGCACCCCCATGCATCTCGGCGACCCGTTCGACTTCATCGTGATCGGCGCCGGCACGGCCGGTTGCCTGCTGGCCAACCGGCTGTCGGCCGATCCGCGCCATCGCGTGCTGCTGATCGAGGCCGGTGGCCGGGACACCTATCCGTGGATCCACATCCCGGTGGGCTACCTGTACTGCATCGGCAACCCGCGCACCGACTGGCTGTACAAGACCGAGCCCGACCCGGGCCTCAACGGGCGCGTGCTGCGCTATCCGCGCGGCAAGGTGCTGGGCGGCTCCTCCAGCATCAACGGCATGATCTACATGCGTGGCCAGGCGCGCGACTACGACGGCTGGGCCCGACGCACCGGCGACCCGGCGTGGGAATGGGCCAACTGCCTGCCGTACTTCCTGCGCCACGAGGATCATTGGCGTGGCGACGAGCCCGGCGAACAGCCGCTGCACGCGGGCCCGGGCCACGACGCCTCGGGCCGCCGCAGCGGCGGCGAGTGGCGCGTGGAGAAGCAGCGCCTGTCGTGGCCCATCCTCGACGCGTTCGCGAAGGCCGCCGTGCAGGCGGGCATCCCGGCCACCGAGGATTTCAACCGCGGCGACAACGAGGGCGTCGGCTACTTCGAGGTGAACCAGCGCCGCGGCGTGCGCTGGAATTCCGCCAAGGCCTTCCTGCGGCCGGCGCTGAAGCGCGCCAACCTGCGGGTGCTGACCGGCGCGCACGTGATGCGCCTGCTGCTGGAGGACGCGCCCGCGGGCTCGAAAGACAGACTCGTGGCACGCGGCGTGGAGCTGCGCATCGGCACCGACGCGCCGGTGCAGGTGCGCTGCCGGGGCGAGGTGCTGCTGCCGGCCGGTGCCGTCGGCTCGCCGCAGATCCTGCAACTCTCGGGCATCGGCGACGGCGCGCGCCTGAAGGCGGCCGGCGTCACGCCGCGCC
>JACMOG010000895.1 GCA_014378125.1 Vitreoscilla sp.
CGCACCCGCAGGTCGTGCGCGCCCGCCTGCGGCGTGAAGCCGAACGTGAACTCGCGAAACGAGAAGCGGCTCAGCTCCTGCCCCAGCGCGGCCTCGCGCCAGGTCTGTCCGGCGTCGGGGCTGTACGCCACCTCGCGGGTGCCCTGTCCGCCATCGAAGGCGATGCCGCGCACCGCCAGCGGGCTGCCGGCGTGCACCCGGGCGCCGTCGCCCACCGACGTGATGAACGAGCGCACGTTGAAGCGGCCGATGGGTCGCGTGGCCGCGGGCGCGGTGCCGGGCTCCACGCAGGCGCAGGCGTTATCGGGGATGCGGTAGGCTGGCTTCATCCAGAAGCCCTCGAACACCTGGTCGATGACCTGGATGTCGGACAGGTGCTTCACCCAGTAGGTGCCGTAGTAGCCGGGTACCACCAGCCGTACCGGATAGCCATTGAGCATGGGCAGGTCGGCGCCGTTCATCTGGTACGCGACCATCGCCTCGCCATTGGTGGCGTGGCCGATCTCGAGCGCCTTCACGAAGTCGCCGCCGCCCATCAGCGCCAGGTCGAGGCCGTCGAAGGTTACCTGCCTGGCCGTGTTCTTCGGCTCGCAGCGCGCCAGGATGTCCTTCAGCGGCACGCCCACCCAGCGCGCGTTGCCCATCGCGCCGTTGGTGAGCTGCCCGCCGGTGACGCGCGGGTTGAGCAACGCGCGGCTGTTGCCCGAGCATTGGTTGACGGCCACCAGTTCCACCGGCTTGAACTGCGTGCGCAGGTCGGCGAGTGTGAGCTCGAGGGGCTTGCCCACCGCGTTGCCGCCGATCTTGATGACGTGCTTGTCGCCGTCGATGGACGTCGGGATGCCGGCGTTGTGGTACCGGACGAAGAACGCGTCGTTGGGCGTGATGAGGCCGTCGTTGAACACCTCGAACGGCGTCTCGAGCTGCGGCGGCCGCGAGGTGAGCACGATCAGCGGGCGCTTCTCTGGATACGCCACCAGGTTTCGGTGGCCGTTGGCCACCGGCAGGTCGACGCTCGTGGGCGCCGCACCCGCGGCGCGCCCCAGCGAGGCCCATCCGGCGGTGGCGAGTCCGGCACCGCCGGCGGCGAGCAGCCTGCGGCGCAGGCGGTTGTGGGGAATGTTCGACATGCGGGTTCCTTCGGTGGAAACGAGATGGCAACAAGTCTTACAAGCGCGGCCCTTGATGAACGCACGCGGTGAACGAAGACAACACAGTGGGCAGTCTAGTACTCGGCAGCATTTGTACAAAGTCTGTTTCGAGTGGATACAGCATGGGGTATCTATTCCGCCTACGATGGTTCAAGCGTCTGCATGAGGGAAGGAAACCCCGGGGCCCCTGGCACCGAGAGAGTTGTCCGCGTCGCGTCGAACCGCCATTCCCTCGATTCGATATCGCTGTCATGAGGACGAAAGACGTGAAAACTCTCACCGCATTCCTTCTGGGCTGCCTGCTCAGCGCGCGCGCACTCGCCGACGTCTCGGCCCTGGTCGTGATGGAACCCAGCAACCGCAAGGACGCCATGATGGTGTCGCGCGACGCGCTGGAGACCCATCTGTCCAGGATACTCGGCGAGCGGGTGACCGTCACCCCCACCAACGACATGCCCGACGCGATGCGTGCCACGCGCAGCGGCGGCTACGACGTGTTCATCGCGCCGCCGCAGGTCACCGCCTCGGCGCTGGCGCACGGCTACGCGCTGGTGGGCGCCACCGACGCCGACGAGCAGTACGTGCTGGTGGGCCGCACCCAGGTGGCCGCCGTCGGCAACCTGCGCGGCACGCAGATCTACCTGCCGCAACAGGACTCGATCTACACCTACCTGGCGCGCGGCCTGCTCAACGCCAATGGCCTGAGCTTCAAGGACCTGAAGAACGTCGAATACGCGCACTACCCGCAGGCCGGACTGTTCGCGTTGCTGCTCGGCTCGTCGGAGGCCACCATCGTGCGGCGCACCGAGTTCGACGGCTGGGACAAGGAACACGCCGGCGTGGCCAAGGTGCTGGCCGTGTCGAGCGCGGTGCCCGGCGGCCTGTCGGTGTCGCTGCGCAAGAAGCTGCCCGCGGACGAACGCGGCAAGCTGGCGCACTGGTTCGAGACCGACGCCACGTCGTGCGGCCTGAAGCCGATCTACGCGCACCCCGACCTGACGCCGTACACGCGCGTGGCCGAGCTCGGCACGTTCACGCCCAAGGCCCTGCCCGGCGCCACCGTGGTCGACCTCTCGACGATGAAGAGCCTGGTCGCCAACGGCGCGGTGCTGGTGGACACCCGCATCGAGGCAGAATACAAGGACAAGCACATCCCCGGCGCGCTGTGGCTCCCCTACGGCGAAAAGAGCCTGAAGGACATCGCCTTCGACCCGAAGCTGGACAACTTTCCCGGCCTCGCCAAGCTGAGCCCGGACAGGAACATCGTGTTCCAGTGCAACGGCCCGGAATGCTGGAAGTCGTACAAGGCCAGCCGCGTTGCCATCGCCAACGGCTACAAGCACGTCTACTGGTTCCGCGGCGGCATGCCCGAGTGGGAAGTGGCCGGCGAGCGCACCGAGTCGTCCGTCACGCTGGCGTTGGCGAACTGATCGAGGCCGTGCGTGGCGCGCCGTGGCGCGGCATACTCCGCCCACCGGAATCCCGCCGGCGGGAGACGACGATGGCAGCGGAAACGATCACCTTCGACGACGGCGAGGCCTACGAGGACTTCATGGGCAAGTGGAGCCTGCTGGCGGGCCACGCCTTCCTCGACTGGCTGTCGCCCGCCACCGGCCTGCGTTGGGTCGACGTGGGCTGCGGCAACGGTGCGTTCACGGAGCTGCTGGTAAGCCGCTGCGCGCCGAACGAGGTGCAAGGCATCGACCCGTCCGATAGCCAGCTGGCCTTCGCACGCGCGCGTCTCGCGCAGGCGCGCGCCACGTTCCGCCAGGGCGACGCCATGGCCCTGCCCTATGCCGACGGCCAGTTCGACGCCGCGGTGATGGCGCTGGTCATCTTCTTCGTGCCCGAGCCGGCCCGGGGCATCGCCGAGATGGTGCGCGTGATCCGCCCCGGCGGCGGGGTCTGCGCGTACGCCTGGGACCTCCTGGGCGGGGGCTTCCCCTACTTCGCGCTGCAGGACGAGATGGCCAGCATGGGCCACCAGCCGCTCTGGCCGCCCCGCGTGGAGGCCGCGCGCATGGACGCGCTGCGGCAGTCGTGGAAGGACGCGGGACTGGTCGACGTCGAGACCCACGAGCTGGTCGTTCAGCGCACCTATGCGGACTTCGACGCCTTCTGGGCCGCGGCGCGCAAGGGCCCGGGCATCGGGCCGCGCCTGGGCCAACTGCCCGGCGGTGGCGCCGACGAACTGAAGGGCAGGCTGCGCAGGCGCCTGGTGCCGGCGAAGGACGGCAGCATCACCGTCGAAGGGCGAGCAAACGCGGTGCGCGGGCGGCGGCCGGGTTGAAGCGTCCTCGCCGGCGTGGATCCTGCGACTTCGCGCAGGATGACGGAGAGGATCAATCATCCCGCGACTTCGCGCAGGATGACATTGCTAGGCGTCGCCGCCCTTGCCGAACTCGAACGCGAAGCACGCGCCGCCCAGCTCGCCGTCGGTGATCGTCACCGTGGCGCCGTGCAGCGACGCCACGTCGTTGACGATGGCCAGGCCCAGGCCGGTGCCCTCCCAGCGTGGGCGCGAACCGCGCGCGTAGCGCTCGAAGATCACCTGGCGTTCCGACGGCTTGATGCCCGGGCCGCTGTCGCAGATGCGCAAGCCCGGCGGCGACTCGATGACCCCCACCAGCACCTGGCCCCTGCGACCCGCCGCCTTCATCGCGTTGTCGATCAGGTTGGCCACGGCCTCCACCAGCAGGTCGGACTGCGCCACCACCATCACCGGCGTGGGTGGCAGCTGCAGCTCGAGGTCCACGTGCTGCTCCAGCGCCACCTCGGCGAACAGGCCGCACACGTCGCGTCCCACGTCGCGCAGGTCGACGGACACGCGGTCGATGTCGGCGCGGCCCTCGGGATCGAGCCGCCCCAGCAGCATCAGCTGCTGCACCAGGCGGCCGGTGTGCTCGGTCACCTGCATCAGCTCGTCGAGCACGGCGCGGGCGCTGGCCAGGTCGGGGGCGTTGCGCGCGCGGGTCATGCCCAGGCGCAAGGCGGTGAGCGGCGTGCGCAGCTGGTGAGCCGCCGCGGCGGCGAACATGCGTTCGCGCACGAGGATGCCGCGCAGTCGCGACAGCAGCTCGTTGAGCGCGTTGGCAAACGGCGACAGCTCGTGCGGGAGGCCGTCCTCGGAGATGGGGGCCAGCGAGGCGTTGGCCTGGCGGTTCCACCGCTCGGCGATCGCCTCGAGCGGACGCACCGTGCGGCGCACCGCGATGTAGATGGCCGAGCAGGTGACCACCAGCATCAGGCCGAGCGGCATCAGCAGCCACTGCACCACGCGGTTGGAGCGCTGGCGCTTGAGCATGGTCTCGGCCACCAGCACCACCACGTGCTCGCAGCCCGCGCAGGGTGCGCCCACGGCGGCCACGCGCACCCGCGCGCCTTCGTAGACCGCGTCGAACGCCCGGCCATCGGCGTAGACCTGCGTGTTCACGCCGCTGGACGGGATGCCGCTGCTGCCGATCAGCC
>JACMOG010000896.1 GCA_014378125.1 Vitreoscilla sp.
ATGGCGGACAAATCCCTTCGAGACGCTCGATATCGCGCTCGGCCGTAGCATCGTCTGGCTGACCCGCACCAAGGGGTCGCAGCCGCGGCGAGCGACGTGTCGACCACTCCGCCCGCGGTGTCGCGCATCGACGATTCGTTGGGGTCGACCGGAGGATCCATGGCTCGCTCATCGTCCACCACGCTGCCTGCGTCCAGCGCCGACCCCGGCCTCAACGAGGCCGCCACCCGCATCATCCACAAGCTGTTGCACCGCTTCGATGGCTCGCTCGCCCTGCGCCTGTGGAACGACGTCACCCATTCGTTCGGCCAGCGCGTGGGACAGATGGCCCCCACCTTCACGCTGGTGCTTCGCGACCCGAAGGTGCTGCGCGACCTGGTACTGAAGCGCGGCCCCATCCCTCTGGCCGACGCCTATTTCCAAGGCCGGCTCGACGTCGAGGGCGACCTGTACGCGGCCCTCGGGCTGAAAAGCCACTTCCAGTCGCTCGACCTCTCCGGCCGAGAGCGCGCCTCGTTGCTGCTGGATGCGCTTCGCCTGGCGTTCACGCCGTCGAGGAAGATCGCGCCCGCCAGCCACGTGCCCACCACGCGACAGTTCAACCACGACCACTCGCTGGAGAGCGACCGCGCCGCCATCTCGCACCACTACGACGTCTCCAACGATTTCTACAAGCTGTTCCTCGACGAGCGCATGGTGTATTCGTGCGCCTATTTCCACGCGGCCGACGATACGCTCGAGGCCGCGCAGTGCCAGAAGCTGGATCACATCTGCCGCAAGCTGCGGCTGCAACCGGGCGAGCGCTTCCTCGACATCGGCTGCGGCTGGGGCGCGCTGGTGATGTGGGCCGCCAGGCACTACCGCGTGACGGCGCACGGCATCACGCTGAGCCAGGCCCAGCTCGACGAGGCGAACAAGCGCATCGCGGCCGAGGGCCTGGAGGATCGCATCACCGTCGAACTGCGCGACTACCGCGCGCTGGAAGGCGAGGGCGTGTACGACAAGGTCTCCAGCGTGGGCATGTTCGAGCACGTGGGGCTGGCCAACCTGCCGCAATACCACGCCACCGTGCACCGCGTGCTCAAGCCCAACGGGCTGTTCCTGAACCACGGCATCACGCACGAGGAGGACGGCTGGAAGCCATCCGTGGATACCGAGTTCATCAACCGCTACGTGTTCCCCGATGGCGAGCTCGATCGCGTCAGCGCCATCCAGGCCGGCATGGAGCAGGCGCGGTTCGAGATCCAGGATGTGGAGAACCTGCGTGGCCACTACGCCAGGACGCTGCGCCACTGGGTGTCGCGGCTGGAGGCCAATCACGACGAGGCCACCCTCCATGTGAGCGAGTCGACGTACCGGGTGTGGCGCCTGTACATGGCGGCCAGCGCGCTGGAGTTCGAATCGGGCGGCACCGGCATCTACCAAATCCTCGCCTCGCGCCGGCCCGCGACGAGGTCGTATGCGCAGCCAGTACCTTTGACGCGACGGGACTTGTACGACCGCTAAAATGCGTGCTAGAATAGCGGTCTTGCAGGCGCGTAGCTCAGCTGGTTAGAGCACCACCTTGACATGGTGGGGGTCGTTGGTTCGAGTCCAATCGCGCCTACCAAATCCATGTCGCATTCGCCTGATGGCGAATGTAGGCAAGGCCCCACGGGAAACCACGCAAGAGGGTGTACCGGTACAAGAGGCCAGGTAAGAATTTGGCGGCTGCCTGCAAAGAGGCCGCTTCATTCAAAGTCAGCCCCGAACGACGCAAGTTGTTCGGGGCTTTTTCTTTGTCCGCGTCCCCACGTTCGCTTCACGGCGCCCCGGTAGGATCAACGTCTGTTTCCCAGACGCCCTTCCTCCGATGCGCCCATCCACGCTCGCCACCTGCCTCACCCTCGCCGCTCTGGTGGCTGCTCCCGCCGCCCACGCCGACGGCCTTGCCGACCTGAAGGCCGCCCTCGGGCGGTTGCAGGCCCAGACGCCCCTGAAGGCGACCTTGGACGTCAAGACCACCGAGAAGCACGGCGACGGCGCCGACGCCTTCGAAAAGCAGGGCCAGGCCAGCATCGGCCTGGAGGACGGCGCGCGCGGACTGCAGGTGCTGTATGCCAAGGACACGCTGGGGCGCATGGACGCCGAGTCGCGCTCGCTGGCGCGCGATCCGAAGGCGAAGACGCCCACGGTGTGGGCCATCGGCAAGCTCGATTCCGCCGACGTGATGCCGATGGCGTCGGCCGCGCCGGCGCTGTCCCGCAAGCTCGACGAGGTGCAGTTCAAGGCCGAGAAGGCCGACACGGTCGGCGGCAAGCCGGCCCGGCTGCTCACGTTCACGGTGCCCGTTTCGACGGTGCCGGAGCAGCAGCGCAAGTACGTGAAGCAGTTCGACGCAACGCTGTCGATCTGGATCGGCGCCGACGGCACGCCGCTGGCGAGCGCCACCTCCACCAGCGTGAAGGGCCGGGCGTTCGTCGTCGTCAGCTTCGAGGCGCTGGACGAGAACAACTGCACCTACGGCGTGGTCGGCGACCGGCTGATGACGTTGCGCAGCGAGAACCACACGTCCAGCAGCGGGGCGGGGGAGCGGGGCGAGGAGCGGGTGGTGAAGACGCTGCAGCCGCAGGGGTAGAGCGCAGGAATTCGCAGTGTCTGCGCGCGTGGATCCTGCGACGGCACGCGGGACGGCAGGCTTTGTGGCTAACTTCCCGACGTAGCCGCGGCCGGCATGTTGGCGCCCCCGTCGCTGGCCGGCGCCGCGCGACCGGCCTGCGGCGTGCCGTTGTCGCGGCTGTCGGTGTCCGGCCGGCCCAGCGTGTTG
>JACMOG010000897.1 GCA_014378125.1 Vitreoscilla sp.
ATGCACGTGCACGCGACGCACCAGCACCGGCAGCAGCGTGGCCGCCGCGGCGATGGCGGCCACGGCGAACCCGATCCGCCACGGCAGCGGCGCCGGCACCACGATGGCGATGCCCAGCACGCCCAGCACCATCATGTCCTGCAGGCGCAGCCAAAGCAGGCTGGCCGTGGCGTCGCCCAGGCCCACGCCCCAGCGCCGGTGCAGCAGGAACGAGTAGCTGGCCTCGCCCGAGCGCATCGGCAGGATGTTGATGGCCGCGTTGTGCAACAGCGTGATCTGCAGGCACTCGCGGTAGCCCAGGCCCAGCGTGCGCAGCTTCCACAGCCACTCGGCGCGCAGGCGGCCGGCGCGCAGCGCGTAAGTGGCGCTCATGCCCAGCGTGGCGCCCAGCCAGCCTTGCCAGGGCACGGTGGCCACGCGCTCGGCCAGCAGGCGCCAGGGCGTGAACGCCACCAGGACGGCCAGCAGCGCGACGCCGGCCACGATGCTGGCGGCGGCGATCCAGCGCGTGCGGGTCATGGGGTCAACCCGGGGCGCGCCGACCGGCTCGCCACCAGCGCACGGCGCCGACGAGCGCGGGCAGCGCCAGCAAATATTGAAGCGGCGCGGCCAGCGGGTAGCCCGGCAGCAGGTTGCGGGCCCATTTCTTCTCGACGAGGCCGGTGGCGTCCAGAAGCCCCGGCGTGGCCGCGATGCACAGCGCGCAAAGCAGCAGGCCCGCGGCCATCAGGCGCTGGCCCAGCGGGCGCGACAGCAGCCGCGTCATCGCCCCGACCGGCCAAGCGTGAGGGGCCAGGCTGCCGAAGACGGGGCCCAGGCCGCCGCCCCCCAGGGTGGCGGCGGGCCAGTGCGCGCCCACGGCCAGCCGCGACAGCGCGATGCCGAAGGCCAGCAGCGCGAGCAGCGTCAAGCCGAGGCCGGACGACAGCCAGCCGCCCACGGCGCTGCGCTCGTCGAACCGGCGCCGCTCGGCGAGCAGCACCGCCAGCATCGCGAACGCCATGGCGCCGTGGCCGGAGGGCATCGAGCCGGCGCTCAACGGCGTGCCGATCACGTTCAGGTGATCGGCGCCGAGCGCAAGGAAAGGACGCGGCGACGGGAAGTGGTGCTTGATCCAGCTGGCCGTGAGGCCGCCCAGCACGATGCCCCACAGCAGTTGCGCCACGCGCTCGGGCACGTCCTGGGCGCTGGCCGTGAGATAGATGAAGGCCGCCAGCGCGAGGCCGGCCACGCTCAGCGTGGACCAGATGGCTGGGGCGGCCGGACCCCAGGCGTTGACCGCATGGAACCACGATGCGTTCAGGCCCGGATCCGCGTGCAGCAGCATGCCGGCGACGACCGCAACGACGCCGGTGGCAAGCATCCGGAAGTCCCACGTCACCGCCTGCGGGGAAGGGAGCGGCGGCGGGGTGGCTGAGTCGACTGGCATGGGCGGCGATTGTAAGTCGCCAAGGGGTCTGGCCCCGCCCGGCAGCCCGCTTCGGAACGCCGACGACACCAGAGGGCGGGGCCAGACCCCTTAGCTCACCCATTGAGCGAGCTCGGCGGCAGAATGCGACTCCACCATGCCCCGCTCCAAGACCATCACGCTCGACCATCTGCGCCGCTACGCCGTGGCTCGCTCGATGTTCCCGCCCACCACGTTGCAGAAGGCGATCGACCGGCTGGGCTTCGTGCAGGCCGACCCGATCCGGGCGCCGGCGCGGGCGCAGGACCTCACGCTGCGCCATCGCGTGAAGGGCTACGTGGCGGGCGACCTGGAGCGCCGCTACCAGCGCCTGCAGGTGGAGGAAGACTGCCTCGTCAACTACGGCTGCGTGCCGCGCTCTTTGTTGCCGCTGTTGCCCCCCCGCGTGGCGCGCCGCGCGTGGGACGCCGCCACCGAGCGCGGCGCCGCGGAGGTGCTCGAGTTCGTGCGGGCGCGCGGGGCCACGCACCCGCGCGACGTGCAGGAGGTGTTCGACCACGGCCGCGTGCAGAGCTGGGGCAACACCAACACGCTCAACGCCAGCACCGCGCTGCTGGACGGCATGCACTACCGCGGCCTGCTGCGCGTGGTGCGGCGCGACGCGGGCACGCGCGTCTACGAGGCCGTCGCCCCCGCGCCCGCCGACGACTCGCCCGCCGCGCGCCACGTGCGCGCCCGCCGGCTGGTGATGACCATCGTCGAGAAGTACGCGCCGCTGCCGTCGGCCTCGCTGGGCTATCTCAGCCAACTGTTGCAATACGGCGCGCCGCACCTGCGCGGCGAGACGCGTGCGCTGCTGGCCGAGCTGCGCGCCAGCCTGCCGCAGGTGAAGATCGACGGCGTGACGTGGCTGTGGGCGCCCGGCGAGGATCCGGCGGCCGGCAAGTGGCGCGTCGATCCCGAGCGCGCGCGCCTGCTCGCGCCGTTCGATCCCGTGGCCTGGGACCGGCGCCGCTTCGAGCTGCTGTGGGGCTGGGCCTACCGGTTCGAGGCCTACACGCCCGCGGCCAAGCGCACGATGGGTCACTACGCGCTCCCGTTGCTGTATGGCGACCGCGCCGTGGGCTGGGCCAACGCCACGCTGGTGGACAAGTCGCGCCTCGAGGCCCACCTGGGCTTTGCCGACAAGGCGTGGGCACGCGACGCGACCCTGGCGCGCGCGGTGGAGACGGAGCTCGGCGACATGGCGGAGTTCCTCCAGCTCGACCGTGACGCCGCCGTGCGCCTCAAGCGATCCCGAAAGTAGTGCAGAAGTTGGCGCGCGGGCCGGTTGTGCGGCCGACCGAATGTCGCCCTCGTAACAAAAAGAACGTCAAATGGCTTTGCCTGCTCCACCGGCGTGGCGTTCTGACGCTGCCACCGAGGAAGCCGGCCAACGAGTCGCCAGGAAAACATCTGCGAGGCATGCATGGAAGGGTTCGATATCTCCTGCTCCACCGAGCGCCACGGCGCGCGTGATCCAGTGCGCCACGTCGGCGCCAGACCGCACGACGACAGCGTGCCGTCGCCATCGATGGCGCCGTCCTTGTCGCTGGTCGCCGCCCGCCTCGAGCCCGAGGCGCTGGAGGCCGAGCTGGCCTACCGGGGGCCCGAGCGCCGCAACGGCCCCGGCGCCGGCCTGGCCAAGCTGCTGGCCAGCGTGCTCGACGAGGTGGACTACGGCCTCGTGCTGATGGCCGCCGACGGCCACGTGGTGCATGCCAACCACGCGGCCAAGGTGGAGCTGGCGGGAGCGAAGTCGCTTCAACTCATCGGACGCCGCCTGAGCGGGCGGTCGTCCTCCGACCAGCGCGCGCTCGACGACGCGCTGGCGGGCGCGCGCGACGGCGGCAAGCGCCGCATGCTGGCGTTCGCGCCGGCCGACGCGCTGTCCGAAGGCAAGTCGTGCGACCTGTCCATCGTGCCGCTGCCGGCCGCGCTGTCGGCCAACCATACCGGGCACGCCGTGCTCATCGCGCTGCCGCGCAGCCGCATCGCCGAGACGCTGTCGGTGGACGCCTATGCGCGCGAGCTGGGACTGTCGCGCCGCGAGCAGCAGGTGCTGTCGGCGCTGTGCGAGGGCCTGCGCGTCAAGGAGATCGCCACCAAGCTGGAGATCGGCGACGAGACCGTGCGCAGCCACGTCAAGCGGCTCAAAGCCAAGACCGGATGCGCCGGCATCGTCGACATCGTCAACCAGGTGTCGCGCCTGCCGCCCATGGTGGGGGCGCTGCGCCAGGCGCCGGGGGAATTGTCGCGAGACGACGAACGGTCTTGAGGCCGCCCGCCGCCGGCCTCTATAATCGAGCTTGATTCCGAGGAGCGTTGCGAGGCCCGGTCGTGCGAACGACCGCGAGACCCCAGGCTCGGAACCCCATCATGGAAACCGCGCTCACCCGCTTCGCAGCACGCGAAGGGCCGGGTGAGGTTGCACCAACCTTCATTCGGTCGTTCGCGGGCCCCCCCGTCGCGGGTCTTCAACGGAGAACCCGAATGAACGCAGCACTGACTCCCCTTCCCACCGACGCCTATGCTGTCGCCGACCTGAGCCTGGCCGCCTGGGGCCGCAAGGAAATCGCCATCGCCGAGAGCGAGATGCCCGCGCTGATGGCCATGCGCACCGAGTACGGCAACTCGCTCAAGGGCGCCCG
>JACMOG010000898.1 GCA_014378125.1 Vitreoscilla sp.
AAGCCCTCGCGCTGCAGCGAGAACGCGACCGTGCCGGCGATGGCCGGGTCGTCTTCCAGAAGGAGGATGCGCGAGCTCAATTGGCCGGCAGCCCCGACAGCGCCGGGAACAGCTTGAGCAGGCCGTCCGACAACAGCTCCACCGCCATGGCCGCCAGGATCAGGCCCATCAGCCGCGTCATCACGTTGATGCCGGTGCGGCCCAGCAGGCGCGCGATGCGGCCGGCGGCCGAGACGGCGGCGAACACGGCCGCGCCGATAACCACGCCGTAGCCCACCAGCACCGCGTGCTCGAGCAGCGTGCGGGTCTTGTCGGCGTAGATCACCATGGTGGAGATGGTGGCCGGGCCGGTGAGCAGCGGGATGGTGAGCGGCACGATGGCGATCGAGTCGCCCGCGTCGGCCTTGGCCTGGCCGTCGCCGACGTCCGAGCCGCGGCTCTCGGCCTGCTCGGCGTTGAGCATCTGCATCGATGAGATGAGCAGCAGCAGGCCGCCACCGACCTGGAACGACGCGATGGTGATGCCGAAGAACTCGATGATCTGCAGGCCGCAGATCGCGCTGAGCCCGACCACCAGGAACGACGCCACCGAGGCGACGCGGATGGTGCGCTTGCGCTGCTCGCGGGTGAGGTTGTGCGTGAAGTGCAGGAAGAACGGAATCGCCCCGATCGGGTTGACGATCGCCAGCAGGGCGACGAGCGGCTTGAGCAGGTGCAGATCCATCCGGCGATTCTCGCCTTGGTGGCGTCCAGGCAACAACCAAGTTCAGGCCGCGCCGCCCGACGGTGGCCTTTCTTTCGGGAAAACCCGTTGGTCTTAACCCTGGAAAAATGCGCCGAACGACCGCGGTTCGCCATGAACGAGGGGGCTTCACCGCCCCGAAACGACAAAACAACAATTTCCTTGACTGCGCTTTGCTTTTCGTGATTTGTTAGGCTCATAATCATTCCAGGGCTGGCGGTTGCTTCGCGCAACTGTCTCCCGTTGATGCTGTGTCTGGTTGCGGCGCCTTCGCTTGATGGATCACGCTGGGTTGAAGCTCCACATGGTTTTTTATCTTTGAAAGGGCTTCCCCCGTGGGAAACAAACTGTACGTAGGCAACCTGGCCTATAGCGTCCGCGACGAATCACTGCAAGAGTCTTTCGGTCAATTCGGCACCGTCACGTCCGCCAAGGTCATGATGGACCGCGAAACGGGTCGTTCCAAGGGCTTCGGCTTCGTGGAAATGAGCTCGGATCCGGAAGCGCAAGCAGCCATCAACGGCATGAACGGCCAGCCCCTGGAAGGCCGTCCCCTGGTCGTCAACGAAGCACGTCCGCGCGAAGAGCGTCCGGGCGGCTTCAGCGGCGCGCCGCGTAGCCCCTACGGCGGCGGCGGCGGTGGCCGTTCCGGCGGCGGTGGTGGCGGCGGCTACGGCGGTGGTGGCGGTGGCGGCTACGGTGGTAGCGGTGGTGGCGGCGGCCGTGATGGCGGCGGCGGCGGATACGGCGGCGGCGGCGGTGGCCGTTCCGGCGGCGGCGGCGGCTACGGTGGTGGCGGCGGCGGTGGCCGCGGCGGCTACTGAGCAACTGCTCCCTGCTACTGACACGCATCTGTCGGTTTGATTGAATAAAGCCCTGGCGCCTCGCGGCGCCCGGGCTTTTTCAATGGCGCGATCGAAATGGCGCGCGAATCCCGGTCCGGCAGGGCCGATGTCAGGTCTTGAGTTCTACGGTATCCGGTCCTCGATCTTGCGGGCCGCTACTTGCGCGTCGTTTAAACGTGCCCTTGCTGTCAACGTCGCCCCGCCGTCATCCTGCGCGAAGTCGCAGGATCCACCCCGGCAAGAAACACGGCCGCCGGGGATGGATTCCGCGACTCGGCGCGGAATATCGCAATGAAGTGCTCTACAGCCTCAGCGGGTGCTCACTTCGATTGCCGCGCCTTTCGCGGCCTACCCGACAGAACGCGGTCGTATACCCAGTTGGGTAATATCCTCAACAGCCGCGCCAGCACGCCCATCTGCCAGGGAATCACCCGCAGGCCGACGCCCGCGGCAATCGCATCCAATGCCTGCCGGGCGAATTTGTCGGCCGGCATGAGGAACGGCATCGAGTATGAATTGCCTTGAGTGAGGGGGGTATCGATATACCCGGGCGCGATCGTCACCACGCGCACGCCGGACGAGCGCAATTCGACGCGCAGGCTCTCGCAGAAACTGATCACGCCGGCCTTGCTCAGTGAATACGCCGCGTGCCCCGGCAGGCCGCGGACGCCGGCGACGCTGGCGATCCCCACCAGGCGGCCGCTGCCGCGCGCGCACATCGGCGCGATGAACGGCTGGAAGGTGGCGGCCATGCCGATGTTGTTGGTCTCGAGCACCTGGCGCAGGACGTCGAGATCGCGCCCCTCGCTCATGTCCACGCCGATGCTGATGCCGGCGTTGGCGATCACCACGTCCGGCAGGCCCTGGGCGGCGATGCAGTCGCGCCCGGCGGCGGTCATCGCGGCGACGTCGCGCGCGTCGGCCACGTAGACCGCGGCGCGGTCGGCGGGCCAGCCCTGGGCCGCGATCCAGGCGCGCATCTCGTCGCCACGCCGCGCCACCAACGCCAGGCGGCCGCCGCGGCGCGACCATTCGAGCGCCATCGCCTGCCCGATGCCGCTGGAGGCACCGGTGATGAACAGCAACGCGCTCACGGCTTTGCCGGCGCGGCGCGTGGGGCCACCGACTTGCGCAGCGCCGGCTGCATCAGCGCGTGCACGTTGCCATGCAGCGTGGCGATGCGCGTGACGTCGTCGTATTCCATGCCATCGGCGTTGAACTCGCTGTCGCCCTGGCGCACCACCACCATGAACTTCGAGTCGACGCGGCGCAGCTTGGGTAGCGCGTGCAGGTGTTCGCCGTTCATCTGGACGGGCAGCGCGCCCTCGGCGACGCTCACCACCTGGGCCTGGCCGTCGAGCCAGATCTCGCTGCTGTCGCCGCGCGCGCGGCCGTGCTGCGCGGTGGCGGTCATCTGGCGGCCGTCCGGATCCAGCGTCACCACCTTGATCTGCTCCACCTCCATGATGTCGTCGTCGGGGAAGTGCTGCAGGTGCTCGCCCTCCATCTGCACCTTCAGCGCGCCCGTGGAGTCGAAGCGCTGCAGGGTGAAGTGGTCGAGCGTGTAGTCGGGCTCGTGCGACACGGGACCCGGCGTCGATGGCGACAACAGCCCCGGGGTGTTCTTGGCCACCAGCCACGTGCCCAGCGCAAGCGCCACCATCAGCATCAGCGGCAGGTAGCCCACCAGCATCTCGCGCATGCGCACCGGCCAGGATGGGCGGATGCGCCGCGGGTCGTCCACCGGCGCGTTGAGCGGGCTGAGGACGACCGGCACCTCGGGCAGGTCGGGGATGTGGAGTTCGCCCTTCACGCGCGCCTCACCTGGAGTCGAGGGTGACGAGCAGCTTCGTCATGAGCGGCGCATACAGGCCGTTGGCCATCAGCAGCAGGTCGCAGAACTCGCGCGCCGCGCCGCGGCCGCCGTCGCGCGCGGTGACATGATGCGCGGCCCCCAGGGCCTCCGCGTGCGCGTTCGCGGGCGCGCAGGCGAAGCCGGCGTTGGCGAAGAGCGGCAGGTCGGGCCAGTCATCGCCGATCACGGCCACGTCGCCCCAGTCGACGCCCAGCTGCAGCAGCAGGTCGTTGGCCACGGCCACCTTGTCGGAGGCGCCGAACGCCGCGTGCGCCAGGCCCAGGTCGGCCACGCGGCGCCGCACCGCGGGCGAGTCGCGCCCGGTGATCACGATGGGCGTGATGCCGCCCTTGCGCAGCATCAGCAGGCCCTGGCCATCGAGCACGTTGAAGTTCTTCAGCGTCTCGCCGTTCTCGGTGATCCAGATCGTGCCGTCGGTGAGCACCCCGTCCACGTCGAAGATCGCGGCCTTGATGCCGGAGCCGGCGCCCTGGGCCTTCAACAGCACGTCGGGCGGAAAGCTCAGGTGCGACTTCGGGGTGGGGGACATCAGATGACTTTCGCGCGCAGCAGGTCGTAGGTGTTGAGGGCGCCGACGAGCTCGCCTCGGGAATCGACCACCAGCAGGCTGGTGACGCGATGGCGTTCCATCAGGTCGGCGGCGTCGACGGCCAGCGCGCCCGAGCGGATCAGGTGGGGGGGCGGGTGCATCACCTCGTGCGCGACGCGCTGGCGCAGGTCGGCGCCGGTCTCGATGAGGCGGCGCAGGTCGCCGTCGGTGAAGATACCCACCGGCGTATCGCCGTCGACGATCGCCGACAGGCCGAGGCCCTTGGCGGACATCACCTGCAGCAGCGTGGAGAAGCTCGCGTCGCGCGCCACGCGCGGCACGTCGTCGCCCTTGCGCATGAGGTCGGACACGTGCGTGAGCAGCTTGCGGCCCAGCGCGCCGCCCGGATGCGACAGCGCGAAGTCTTCCTCGCGGAAGCCGCGCGCGTCGAGCAGCGCCACCGCCAGTGCATCGCCCATCGCCATCTGGGCCGTGGTGCTGGCCGTGGGCGCGAGATCGAGCGTGCAGGCCTCCTTGTCGACCGCGCACGACAGCACGATGTCGCACACCTTGGCCAGCGAGGAATCGGAGCGTCCGGTGAGCGCCACCAGCGTGACGCCGAGGCGGCGCAGCGCCGGGATGATGGCGCTCAGCTCGTTGGACTCGCCCGAGTTGGAGATCAGCAGGCACACGTCGCCCGAGGTGACCATGCCCAGGTCGCCATGCGCCGCCTCGGCCGGATGAACGAAGAACGACGGCGTGCCCGTGGAGGCCAGCGTGGCGGCGATCTTGCGGCCCACGTGCCCGCTCTTGCCCATGCCCATGACCACGACGCGATGCTCGCAGCGCAGGATGGTCTCGACCGCGCGCGCGAACTCGGCGGTCAGGCGCCGCTGCATTCCCAGCAGGGCGTCGGCCTCGATGGCGAAGGTTTCGCGCGCCAGGTGCAATGCGCGTTCGGCATCGAACGGCAAGTCGTTTTTCAAGTTGGGCAGCCAGTGTTCTACGATGGGAGGATTCTAGTGTCCCAGGCCCTGCGCAAGGCACCGCCCGACCCCTCCCCCCGCGCGGCCCGAGCCGCGCCCAGCCCGGTCCCGCATGGCCTCGACCCTCGAACTCATCCTGCTCTATCTCGCCGCGGCCATCGCCGGCGTGGTCGCCTTCCGGATGCTGAAGCTGCCGCCTGTGCTGGGCTATCTCGTGGCCGGCGTGATCATCGGGCCCAATGCGCTGCAGCTGGCGCACGACACCGCGGGCGTGCGCTCCCTGGCCGAGTTCGGCGTCGTCTTCCTGATGTTCGTGATCGGGCTGGAGTTCAACCTGCCCAAGCTGCGCGCCATGCGCACGCTCGTGTTCGGCCTGGGCGCCTCGCAGGTGGTGGTCACCATCCTCGGGGCCGTCGCCGGCAACCTGGCGCTGATCTGGGTCTTCACGATGCTGGGCCGCCACTGGGAGCTGAGCTGGCAGGCCACCGTGGTTCTGGGCAGCGCCATGGCCATGTCGAGCACCGCGCTGGTGGTGAAGCTGATGGCGGAGCGCCTGGAGCTGGAGAGC
>JACMOG010000082.1 GCA_014378125.1 Vitreoscilla sp.
ACGGCCACGGCCGCACGCAAGGCTGCCGCCGGATCGCCGCATACGGCCTCCGAGGCAGCCATGACCAGCAGCGGGCGCAGGCGCATGCCACCGTCGAGCACGGCGTAGCGCATGACGCAGCCGAGGCCCGCGGGCGAATCTTCGGGCACCCAGCGCTCGAGCGCGCGTTCGACGTCGCATTGACGCGCGCGCACCCAGTGCGAGAAATCATCGATCTTCATGGTCTAGTCCAGGGCTTCAGCTGCCCCTCCTCCAGGACTTTCACTTGTTCCTCGACGGCATCCAGCCTGGAGCGACAGAATTCCAGGAGCCTTGCGCCTCGCTTGTAGGCACTCAGCAGGCCGTCGAGCGGCATCTGGCCCGTTTCCATGGCGCGGACCAATTCGTCCAGCTCCGCCTGGGCATCCTCGAAACTGGAGGGTGCGTCGTCGGGCGAGGGAGGGTCGGTGCGGTCCATGGGTCGGGCTCGTTAAACAGGAATTGTAGTCATCTCGACAAGTTGCCCCGGCGTCGATTGCAACCGGGTGCACCTTTTCGCAGCGTTCGTGCGGGAATTCGGCGTCATGAGTGGAGTCCGCGCACCGGTCTGGGTAAAATGATCGGTTAGGCAAGCCGGGCACACGGCGTGGAAGCATTTCACGCCAGCGGCCGCCGAAAAGCTGCACCAAGATCCACCCGCGGGGCCACCGGGTGGGGGTTGACATCGGTTTTTTCGAGATCCTGGGGATCATGTCGGACCTGAGCATTACGCTTGAAGCTCTGGAGCGCGCGCGCTCTCAACTTTCCGTTTCCACCTATTTCGACGAGAACCTGTTCCGACGCGAACAGGAGCTCATCTTCCAGCACGGCCCGAGGTATCTCGCGCACGAGCTGGCGATACCCGAGATCGGCGACTACTACGCGCTGCCGCAGGAAGGCGAGGGGCGAGTGCTCGTGCGCGCGCCCGACGGCGGCGTCGAGCTGCTGTCCAACGTCTGCCGCCACCGCCAGGCCGTGATGCTCAAGGGCCGCGGCCAGACGGCGTCCAACATCGTGTGCCCGCTGCACCGGTGGACGTACGGCCTCGACGGCAAGCTGCTGGGCGCGCCCCATTTCGCGCAGGATCCCTGCCTGCACCTGAACCGCTACAAGACGCGCCGCTGGAACGGCCTCGTGTTCGAGGACAACGGCCGCGACGTGGGCGCCGACCTCGCCCGCCTGGGCCCACGCGCCGAGCTCGACTTCAGCGGCTACGTGCTCGACAAGGTGCATGTGCACCGGTGCGACTACAACTGGAAGACGTTCATCGAGGTCTACCTCGAGGACTACCACGTGGGCCCGTTCCACCCCGGCCTGGGCAGCTTCGTCAGCTGCGACGACCTGGCCTGGGAATTCGGCGCCAACTACTCGGTGCAGACGGTAGGCGTGTCCAACGGCCTCGAGCGGCCGGGCAGCGCCACCTACCGCAAGTGGCACGAGGCGCTGCTGCGCTTCAACGGGGGCCGTCCGCCCCGGCACGGCGCCATCTGGCTCACCTACTTTCCCAACATCATGGTGGAGTGGTACCCGCACGTGCTGGTGGTGTCCACGCTGTACCCGAAGGGCCCGCAGCAGACCACCAACGTGGTGGAGTTCTACTATCCCGAGGAGATCGCCGCGTTCGAGCGCGATCTGGTCGAGGCCGAGCAGGCGGCCTACCTCGAGACCTGCGTCGAGGACGACGAGATCGCGCTGCGCATGGACGCGGGCCGCAAGGCCTTGTTCGAACGCGGCGACGACGAGGCCGGCCCGTACCAGAGCCCGATGGAAGACGGCATGCGCCACTTCCACCAGTGGTACCGCGGCGCGTTGAACCCCGCTCGGTGAGGCGCCTGCCCAAGGGCGACAATGCCGCCATGTCCGCCCCGCTGCTGATGATCTGCGCCTCGTTCCTGTTCGCCACGATGGGCGTTTGCGTGAAGTTCGCCTCCGACACCTACGGCGCCGGCGAGATCGTGATGTACCGCGGCCTGGTGGGTGTCATCGGCATCGCGCTGGTGGCCCGGGCGCGCGGGATCTCGCTGAAGACCAAGGTGCCGGCGATGCACGCGTGGCGCAGCGTGGTGGGCGTCAGTGCGCTCACTATGTGGTTCTACGCCATCGGCCACATGCCGCTGGCCACCGCGGTCACGCTCAACTACATGTCCTCGGTGTGGATGGCGCTGTTTCTCATCGGCGGCGCCGTGGTGCTGGGGGCGCAACGCGTCGACCCGCGGCTGGTGGCCACGGTGCTGGTGGGCTTCGTCGGCGTGGCGTTGGTGCTGCAGCCCTCGATGGACCGCGACCAGCTGGCCCCGGGCATGGTGGGACTCGCCTCGGGCATGCTGTCCGCCCTCGCCTACCTGCAGGTCACCACGCTGGGCCGCGTGGGCGAGCCCGAGATCCGCGTCGTCTTCTACTTCTCCATCGGCGGCTTCCTGGCCGGCCTGGCGCTGATGGCCGTCCAGGGCTGGCACGCGCACCGCACGCTGGCCGGCCCGCTGCTGCTGCTGGCCACGGGGGTGTTCGCCACCACGGCGCAGGTGCTGATGACACGGGCCTACGCCATCGGCCGGCCGCTGTCCAACGCAAGCTTGCAGTACCTGGGGATCGCGTTCTCGTTCGTCTACGGCATCTGGCTGTTCCACGATCCGCTCACGTGGATGGCGGTGGGCGGCATGGCGCTGATCGTGGGCGCCGGCCTCGCGGCTTCGCGCCTGCGCGCCACCACGTTGGCCACCAGCGCGCCCGACACCATCCAACCGCCCCTCGACAACTGAGCCATGACCGATACCGCCCTGACCACGCCCCTCGTCTCGCCCGAACGGCTGCGCGCCGCGCTGGCCGCCGGCGCCACGCCGCTGATCATCGACTGCAGCTTCGACCTGTCCGACACCGCCGCCGGCGAACTCGCGTTCGCCGAGGCGCACCTGCCGGGCGCCCTATACGTGCACCTGGATCGCGACCTGGCAGGCGCCAAGACCGGCCGCAACGGCCGCCATCCGCTGCCCGCGCCGGCCGACTGGGCCGCCACCCTCACGCGCCTGGGCGTCACGCCCGGGCGCGCTGTGGTGCTCTACGACGCGCAGGGCGGCATGTATGCGGCGCGCGCGTGGTGGATGCTGCGCTGGGTCGGCCATGCCGAGGGCAGCGTGCTCGATGGCGGGCTGCAGGCCTGGAAGGCCATCGGGGGGGCGCTGGAGTCCGGCGCGGTGACTCCTGTGGCGGCGCACGCGCCCTACCCGGCCGCGGCCAGCCTGGTGACGGCGCTCGACGCCGACGCGCTGCAGAAGTCGTTGGGACGCGTCACCCTGCTCGACGCCCGGGCCGGCGAACGCTACCGCGGCGAGGTCGAGCCCCTGGACGCCCGCGCCGGCCACATCCCGGGCGCCCGCTCGCGCTACTTCAAGGACAACCTCGACACCCAGGGCCGCTTCCGTCCGGCGGCCGAGCTGCGCGCCGCCTTCGAGGCCTTGGGCGTCGCGCCGGAACAGGTGGTGCACCAGTGCGGATCGGGCGTCACGGCGTGCCACAACGTGCTGGCGATGGAGGTGGCCGGCCTGGCCGGATCGACGCTTTATCCGGGCTCGTGGAGCGAGTGGTCGTCCGATCCGGCGCGTCCCGTGGCCGTCGGCTGAGCAACGTCAAGCAGGGCTGAGTTTCCCCGCTGCGGCGCGCGCAGGAAAGGCGCACACTTTGTGCAGCCCATGCCACTGCAGGAGGACGCCATGTACCGCAACATCCTCATTCCCACCGACGGCACCGACATCACCGCCAAGGCCGTCGCGACGGGCGTCGCGCTCGCCAAGGCGCTGGGCGCCCGGCTCAGCACGATCACGGTCAAGGAGCCGTTCCCGTACAGCGCCATCTCGGAGATGCAGCCGATCCCGCCGCAGGAGTTCTACGACGCGCAGGAGCGCATCGCGCTGAGCCGCGTGAAGGAGGTGGTGGCCAGCGCCGGGCGCGAGGGCGTCGACTGCCAGGCCTTCACCGCGGAGGCGCAGCATCCCTGGGAGGCCATCGTCGACCACGCCAAGACGCATTCGTGCGACCTCATCGTGATGGCCTCGCACGGTCGGCGCGGCATGAGCGCCCTGCTTCTGGGCAGCGAGACCACGCGCGTGCTGGTGCATTGCCCGGTGCCGGTGCTGGTGGTGAAGTAGCCAAGCGCGGCTCGGTGGCCATCGCCGCTGTCGGATTCCTGGCCCCTGGCTTGGGGTCCGGCACGTGAGGCAGGCACAATCG
>JACMOG010000899.1 GCA_014378125.1 Vitreoscilla sp.
CAGCACCCAGCCGCGCAGCCATTCGGACATGCCCCAGCAGGCTGGCAGTACCAGCAGCAAAAACGCCGCCACCGGCAGCGACCAGCGCCGCCGCAGCCAGGCGGCAGTGCCGATGGCGAGGCTGGAGAACAGCCCCATGTAAGCGCCCAGCAGCACGATCGCCAGCGCCGCCAGCGGCGCCGGCAAGGCGCCAAAGCGGGTGATGGCGATATACAGCCAGTGCATGCCGGCCACCGACCAGCCCAGGCCAAAGGCCCAGCCAATCAGGCTGGCGCGGCGCACCGCAGTGTCCATGCCGACCTGGTAAAACACGAAAGCGAGCAGGACGAACTGCAGCGGCCAGGCGCCGAACGGGGCGAACGAGAATAGCGACAGGCCGCCGGCGATGGCGGCAAACAGCATCGGCCAGGCGGTGCCGCGTGGCGTCGTGGAACGCGTGCTGGCGGTACGCGCGCCGGGGGCGCCCGGGGGCGCAGCGCGGAGCCGGCCCAGCATCAGTCGTGTTCGTCCTCGGCCAGCGGCATGCGCTCGACCAGAAGTACGTGGATCTGGCGGGCGTCGGCGCGCAGCACTTCAAAGCGCAGGCCATCGATGTCGAACACATCGCCCTTGTGCGGCATGCGCCCCAGGTGGTTGGCGACCAGGCCACCGATGGTGTCGACGTCATCGTCGACCAGGCTGGCGCCGACTTCGTCGTTGAACTGGGTCAGTTCGGTGAGTGCCTTGACGCGCCAGCGCGGGCCGTGGTAGCCTTCCTTGATCGACAGGACATTGTCTTCTTCTTCATCGAAATCGTATTCGTCTTCGATGTCGCCGACGATCTGTTCGAGCACGTCTTCAATGGTGATCAGACCGGCCACGCCACTGTACTCATCGACGACAATGGCCATGTGGTTGTGGTTGGCGCGGAAGTCGCGCAGCAGCACGTTCAGGCGTTTCGACTCGGGGATGAAGATGGCGGGGCGCAGCATGTCGCGCACGTCGAACGATTCTTCGGCGTAGTAGCGCAGCAGGTCTTTCGCCAGCAGGATGCCGATCACCTTGTCGCGCTCGCCCTCGATGGCGGGGAAGCGCGAGTGGGCTGTTTCGAGCACGCTGGGCATCCATTCTTCGATCGGCTTGCTGATGTCGATGACGTCCATTTGCGAACGCGGCACCATGATGTCGCGCGCGGACAGGTCGGAGACCTGGAACACGCCTTCGATCATCGACAGCGCGTCGGCGTCGATCAGGTTGCGGTCATGGGCGTCGTGCAGCACGTCGAGTAACTCGGCGCGGTTTTCAGGCTCGGGAGAGATCAGCGCGGTCAGGCGTTCAAACAGCGACCGGTGGGGTTTGGCGTCCGTGCGGACGTCCGAAGGATGCTCGGGCATAGTTGGCGGGAGCCGTTGTTTCGATGGGCATAGAATACACTAAAACGCGCGCTGCCTGAAATTGAGGCAAGCGCGCGCGTGCGCGGGCCTCAGTTGTGCTCGTCGGCGTAGGGGTCGGGGTAGCCGAGCGCGGTGAGAATGTCGCGCTCTAACTGTTCCATCTCGCTCGCTTCCTCGTCGTCCTCGTGGTCATAGCCCTGCGCGTGCAGCACGCCGTGGACGATCAGGTGGGCCGTGTGCTCCTCCACCGTTTTCGATTGCGCCGCCGCCTCGGCCTGCAGCACGTCGGTGCACAGGATGATGTCGGCCTGGCTGGGCGCATCGTCCGCCAGTTCTTCGCCCTCGTTGTAGGCGAAGGTCAAGACATTGGTCGCGTAGTCCTTCGCGCGGTAGTCGCGGTTGAGCGCGCGGCCCTCGTCGGCGTCGACGAAGCGCACCGTGAACTCGGCCGGCCCGAGCAAGGCCGCCTGCACCCAGCGCCGCACCATCGGCCGCGTGACCGCGGCTTGCAGGCGGGTGTCGGGATACTGGACCGACAGGGCCAATTTAGGCGGCTTACTTTTTGCGGACATGTTTGCTCGTGGCAGGTTTGGGCAGGGACACCAGGTCTTGCGGCGTGGCCGCGTGCTCGTAGGCGTCGACGATGCGGGCGACGAGCGGATGGCGCACCACGTCGGCGCTGGAGAACTGGGTGAAGGCGATGCCGCGCACGTCGTGCAGCACGTGGACGGCGTCGATCAAGCCGCTGCGCTGGGCCTTGTGCAGGTCGATCTGGGTGACGTCGCCGGTGACCACGGCCTTGCTGCCGAAGCCGATCCGGGTCAGGAACATCTTCATCTGCTCGACCGTGGTGTTCTGCGCCTCGTCGAGGATCACGAACGCGTGGTTGAGCGTGCGCCCGCGCATGTAGGCCAGCGGCGCGATCTCGATGATCTGCTTCTCGAACATCTTCTGGGTGCGGTCGAAGCCGAGCAGGTCGTACAGCGCGTCGTACA
>JACMOG010000900.1 GCA_014378125.1 Vitreoscilla sp.
GACCCCCCGCCGCCGGCGCCCGCGGCCACCGGCACGATGCCCGCGGCGATCCCCCCCGCCGCGCCGCCGCTGGAGCCGCCGGGCGTGTGCGCGGTGTTCCACGGGTTGTTGCTGCGGCCGTCGACGCGCGGATCGGTGACGCCCTTCAGCGCGAACTCGGGCAGGTTGGTCTTGCCGAACACCACCAGTCCAGCGTCCTGGTAGCGGCGCACCACGTGGGCCGTCTCGGTGGGCACCAGGTGGCGCATGCCCGCGCTGCCGTACCCGGTGGGCAGGCCGGCCACGTCCTGCACGCCGTCCTTCAGCAGGAACGGCACGCCGGCGAACGGGCCCGCCAGGGGCGGCCCGGCCAGCCGTGCGCGCGCCTCGGCCTCCATCGGGCGGCAGATCGCGTTGATGCGCGCATGGGTGCGGTGGTGCTGGGCCAGGGCGATGTCGAGCAACTCGCCGGCACTGACCTCGCGACGCGCCACGAGCGCGGCCAACCCGGTGGCGTCGACCGCTACGTATTCCGTGAATTTCATGGCACTCCGAGGCAACGATTGAACTCGACCATTGTCCGCGCAGCTCCGGGACAGGACGCAATCGCCCTGCCTGGGCTAGTATTGAAACCAAACGAAACGGATTTCGCGCACATCATTTCCGGCGCCGCATGTGGCGCCGTTGCTGGCGCCGTTGCTGGCGGCGCGCTGGCAGGTCCGCCTGCTGGGCGGTCTCGAGCTGCGCTGTGGCGACATGGTGTCGACGCGGCTGTCGAGTCGCTCCGTCGCGACGCTGCTCGCCCGCCTGGCCCTGCGTCCGCACCAGCGCCACTCGCGCGAGCAGCTCACCGAGCTCATCTGGCCCGACGTCTCGCCCGACATCGGCCGCAACCGCTTCCGAACGGCGCTGGCCATGCTGACCGTCTCACCGTGCAGTGGAACCCGTCGACGATCTCCTGTGACGCCGTCGAGTTCGAGCAACTGGCCCACGAGCGCCTGGGCGCCGCGGCGCGCCAACGCTATGGCGACGAGCTGCTCCCCGGCTTCTACGACGACTGGATCCTGGAGGAGCGCGAGCGGCTGCAGTCCGTGTTCGAGACGCTGGACGCCGGCACGCCCCTGCCTGCGAACGCGGGCGTGTTCGCGGCGCCGCCGCCCCGGCAAGCGACGGCGCGGCCCGACGACCTGGGCCTGCCCGCCAGCACCGGCACCTTCTTCGGCCGAATCCGCGAGGCGGCCGATCTCTGCGGCGCGCTCGCGACCCACCGCGGCGCTGTCGCCGCGGACCCCGGGCGACGTGAGCTTCCTCTGCGCGCTGGCGCGCCTGCTGATGCAGGCCGGCGAGTCTGCCGAGGCGCGCCGGCTGGCCGAACGCGCCAAGGCCATGACCGACGGCGAATCGGATCCCGAGACATTGGCGGATGCGTACTACACGCACGCCCGCGTCGTCTGGACGCTCCGGCGCGGCGAAACGGTGAACACCGACCTCCAGCGAGCCATGACGTGGGCGCGCGAGGCCGGCTCGCGCTTCATCCTGGGCATGGCCAGCCAGCTGGCGGGCACCATGGCCCTCCACGTGGACGATCTGGAGGCGGCGGACGCTGCCTGGTGGAGCAACGCGAGTTCACGCGCGCGATCGACGTCGCTCTGGCCGGCATCGAGGAGGCGCGCCACTTGCGTCACGTCGAGGCCGAACTGGTGTACCTCGACCAGCTGGGCATGGCCTACGCCAACACACGGCGCGAGGCCGAGGCGTTGCGCACGTATCGCCGCCAGACCACGCTGGCCCGCGAGCAGCACAAGGTCTACCTGATCTCGTTCGGCATGTGGAACCAGACGCGCCTGCTCGCCCGGCTGCGCCGGCCCGAGCAGGCGGCCGTGGCGATGGCGTTCGCCAAGCGCTACTGGGAGCTTCACTACTCGCCGGTCAGGGCGGAGGACGAGCGCCACATCCGTCGCGTGTGCGGCCTCGTGGCTGCGCAGAGCGGCGAGGCCGCCTGCCAGGCGCATTGGGAGCGCGGCCTGACGATGCCCCTGGCCGAGGGCCTGGCGCTAGGCTGCCACGGCGACCCCCACGGCGCCGTGGCAGCCTGAGCGTCAGGCGTCCGGAGCCAGGCGGCGGCGCGCTGCCAACGCCAACGCGCCCAGGCCGCCCAGAAGCAGCAGCGCGTTCGTCGGCTCGGGCACGGCCGAGGGGGAGGATGCGGTGAGGAAGGCACCCGATTCCGACGTCATGGTGATGCCGGTGCCCAAACCGAGTGCAAGCGACGCCGTGCTGTCGCACTGGGCGCCGTTGTAGCAATACATGGTGATCGCCTCGTCCACCTTCGTCGTGTAGCTGGCGCCCTGGAAGCTGGTCGACCCGGTGAAGACGAAGGTCTTGTCGTTGGCGCTGCCCGACACGGTCCACACGCCGTCGTCCCAGCCGGTGGGGTAGTTGTCGTTGGCCACCTTGAGCGTGCCGTCGTAGTCGACGTAGAAATTGTTGCGCGCCTCCCTGCTGATGTACAGCGTCGGATTGATGTACGAGCCGCCGGCTGCCGTGCCGCTCTGTCCGTAGCCGTAGGCGCCGTGGGGGACCTCGATGTTCCAGTCGTAGCGGGTGCCACCCCCGGGTCCGTTGCCGGCCACGCCGGTGCGGGCCAGCGCGGAGGCACCGGAATCGGCGAAGGCCGCGAGAGGCAGAAGCGCGGCCAGTGCGGCGGTGGCGAGAAGGGTGCGTGAGGTCATGTCGGTGGCTCTTTTGGAGTGATGGGATGCCTCACCCTCGCCAGCGACCGCTTGTCAAACGCTAGAGCCGACCCCCGTGCGACTCGTCAAACTAGGGGGGTGACGTCCGCCAGCGCCTTCATGGCCGCGGTCATCGTCTGCTTGCACTTCCAGTAGTCGGCCCACGGGTCGGCCTTCTGGAACGACAGGTGGTCGCGCGCGTCCGAGATCGTCCAGTGCGCGCCGGAGCGGATGTCGGGCAGCTCGTCCCAGGCGATGGGCATCGACACGCCCAGCCCGGGTCGCGCACGCGCCGAGAACGCGGCCGCGGTGGTGGCGTTGAAGCCGTTGCGCAGGTAGTCGACGAAGATCTTGCCCACGCGGTTCGCCGGCCCGCTCTTGGCCACGAAGCGCTGCGGGATCGTCTGCGCCAGGTGCTGCACGATGCGTTGCGAGAAGGCCTTGACCGCGTCGTAGTCCAGCCGCGCCGACATCGGCACCACCACGTGCAGGCCCTTGCCGCCGCTGGTCTTGAGCCAGCACCGCAGGCCCAGCTCCTCCAGCAGGGCGCGCATCAACTGCGCGCCCTCGCGCACCTGGTCGAACGCCACGCCCTCGCCCGGGTCGAGGTCGAAGATCATGCGGTCGGGCTTGTCCACCTTCTGCTTGACCGAGTTCCAGGTGTGGAACTCGACCACGTTCATCTGCGCGGCCGACACCAGCGCCTTGGCCGACGGCACCTCCAGCAACGAGCCGTGCCCCTCCCACAGCCCCGGCAGATCCTTCACGCCGGGCATGGTGCGCACGTCGGCGTGCTTCTGGAAGAACAGCTCGCCGGCTACCCCCTCGGGCGCGCGCACGAGCGATGCCGGGCGCCATTTCATGTGCGGAATCATGAACTCGGCGATGTTCGCGTAGTAGCGCGCGAGGTCGAGCTTGGTGTGGCCGGTGGAGGCGTCGATCACGCGCTCGGGGTGCGTGATGCGCACGCCTTCCACCTCGGCGTTGCCGGGCTTCACCGCCGCCTTGCGCGCTGTCGTGGGCGCGGCCTTCGCCAGTTCGCGCTTCACGGCCTTGGCCTCCTTGTCCTCGCGCAGGCCCTGGTACGACGCGTGGCGCACGCTGCCGTCGGGCGTCCACTCGGCGAAGCTGACCTCGGCCACCAGCTGCGGCTTGACCCAGTGATCCTCCGCCGCGGGCTTGCTGAGCCAGCGGGTGGACCGCGTGGTGCCGGGCGGGAAGGGCGAGGCCTTGGCCACCAGCTTCGCGAGCTTCCTGCGCAGCTCGACCGCGTCGGCCGAGCTCCAGCCGGTACCCACGCGGCCCGCATATTGCAGCGCGCCCTGGTCGTCGTAGTAGCCCAGCATCAGCGCGCCGACCGCCTTCGCGTTGTCGCTGCGGTCGCTGAAGCCGCCGATGACGAACTCCTGGCGCGCCTGGCACTTCAGCTTGAGCCAGTCGGTGGAGCGCGACGACGTGTAGAAGCCGTCGCGGCGCTTGGCGATCACGCCCTCCAGCTTCAGGCTGCAGGCGGTCTCCAGCACCTTGGCGGCGTCGGCGGGGAAGTCGTCGGAGAAGCGCACGCGGTCGCCAGAGTGCGCCCCGATCACTTGCTTGAGCAGCGCGCGGCGCGCGTGCAGCGGCACCTCGCGCAGGTCCTGCCCGTTGAGGAAGGGCGCGTCGAACACGTAGTAGACGATGGCCTCGCTGCTGCGTTTGGAGTCGAGCGCGTTCTGCAGCAGGTTGAAATGGGGAAGTCCGTCGGCGTCGAGCACCACGGCCTCGCCGTCCAGCCAGCCGCTGTCGATGCCCAGCGTGGCCAGCTCGTCGGCCAGCGGCTGCATCTTGGGCGTCCTGTCGGGGCCGCCGCGGGGGAAGGAGACGGCCTGGCCGGGCGCGATGCGC
>JACMOG010000901.1 GCA_014378125.1 Vitreoscilla sp.
CCGCGGCGGCGTTCTCGGCGTCCCCCGACTCCTCGATCAGCGGGCACACCCAGTAGACCTGGCGGCCGGCGGCGATGTCGTCGCGGATGCGCTCCACCACGTCGGGACGGCGGGTGTCCGCGAACACGCGGGTGACGACGGGCGTGCGGCCGGGCGGCAGCTCGTCGAGGGTGCTCACGTCCAGGTCGGCGAAATAGGTCATGGCCAGCGTGCGCGGAATGGGCGTGGCCGTCATCATGAGCAGGTGCGGCTCCAGCCCCTCGATGGCCAGCTTGCGCCGCAGCGCCAGCCGCTGCTGCACGCCGAAGCGGTGCTGCTCGTCGACGATGGCCAGGCCCAGCCGGGCAAACTTCACGCCCTCCTGGATCACCGCGTGCGTGCCCACCACCAGCCTGGCCGTGCCACTGGCCGCCTGCTCGAGCGCCTTCGCACGCGCCTTGCCCTTGCGGCTGCCGCTGAGCCAGGCCACCTCGATGCCCAGCGGCTCCAGCCACTGCACGAGCTTGGCGAAGTGCTGCTCGGCCAGGATCTCGGTGGGCGCCATCAGCGCGCACTGCCAGCCGGCGTCCATGGCCACCGCTGCGGCCAACGCGGCCACCACCGTCTTGCCGGAGCCCACGTCGCCCTGCAGCAGCCGGTGCATGGGGCGCGGGCCGGCCAGGTCGGCCACGATCTCGTCCACCACGCGCCGCTGCGCGCCGGTGAGGCCGAACGGCAGCACGCCCAGCAGCTTCTCCTGCAGGCCGCCGGGCCGGGGAACGATCTCGGGCGCGCGCAGCAGCGCGCGTTCCGCGCGCGAGGCGAGCTGCGAGATCTGCTGCGCCAGCAACTCTTCGAACTTCAGGCGCTGCGCGGCCGGATGGCTGCCGTCCTCGAGCTCGTGCAGCGACGCGTCGGCCGGCGGATGGTGCAGCGTCTCCACCGCCACGCGCAGCGACGGCAGGCCCGCCGGGATCACCTGGGGCGGCAGCACTTCGTGCAGCGGCGCACGCGCCAGGCTCGCGGCCACCACCTTGCGCAGGTAGGGCTGAGGCAGCTGCGCCGTGGTCGGATAGACCGGCGTGAGCGACGGCGGCAGCGGCTCGCCGGGCGTGACGACCTTGAAGGTGGGATGCACCATCTCGCGCCCGAAGAAGCCGCCGCGGACCTCGCCGCGCACGCGCACGGTCTGGCCCGGCGCGAAGGTCTTGAAGTGCGAGGGATAGAAGTTGAGGAAGCGCAGCACCAGCTCGACGCCCGACTCGTCGGTGATCCTGGCCACGAACTGGCGCCGGCCGCGCTGCTCCACGCGCGACTCGATGACGCTGCCCTCCACCTGCACCTTTTCGCCGGGGCGGGCCCGCCCGATCGACGTCACCTGGGTCTCGTCCTCGTAGCGCAGCGGCAGGTGCAGCGCGGGGTCGATGGCGCGCACGAGGCCCAGACGCTGCAGCGCGCGTTGCGGCGCGCTCAGCTCGGCCTTGGCGGCGGATTCGCGCGGGGTCTTGGCGACGGCGGCATCGGCGGGCTTGCTGGACATGCGGGGCATTCTCGCGCCTGCCGTGTTGTTTCCTGGTGTGCCAGGCGTGCAAATCGAACGAATCCGCACATCGCCGTACAAGCCGATACCAACCCGGCGCGCCAGTTGCCTGACAATATCTGCTGTCGCTTCGGCGGCCCTCTCCCTTGCCAGAACAACATGCGCCTCATTGCCCGCTTTGTCTTCCTGATGGTTGCCGTCTTCGGCGTGAGCCTGGCCTTCGCCTGGGCCTGGGACAAGTCCGACAAGTCGCAGGACACCACCGCCGCCCACGCGTCCTGAGATCGTGGCGGACGACTACGTCGCGCTGCCCCGCGATGCGGTGCACCTGCCACCGCCATCCGGCGAGCATCGCCTCGGCGACTTCGATTTCCACCTGCCCGACGAGCTGATCGCGCAGCATCCGGCCGCCGAGCGCAGCGCCTCGCGCCTGCTGGACGCCACGTCGACGCCCTTCGTGGACCGCATCTTCCGCGAGTTCCCGGGCCTGCTGGACTCCGGCGACCTGCTGGTGTTCAACGACACCCGCGTGATCAAGGCCCGGCTGTACGGCACCAAGGCCACCGGCGGCGGCGTCGAGGTGCTGGTCGAGCGCGTGCTGCCGCCCGGCGAGGCCTGGGCCCACAACCGCGCCAGCAAGTCGCCCAAGCCCGGCACCACGCTCACCCTCGGCGACGTCGCCGCCG
>JACMOG010000902.1 GCA_014378125.1 Vitreoscilla sp.
CCGCTCACCACCACCGGCGCCCCCGCCGCGCCCGGCGCGCCGCGTTGCGGCGACGTGCCCACGCCCGGGTTGTCGAGCGCGTGGTGCAGCGCCACGCAGGCGTCGGTCAGCACCTTCTGCGCCACCTCCCATTCCAGCTGCGCGCCGCGGCGCGCCAGCAGCAGCCGCACCGCCACCAGCTGCGCCATCAGCACGTGGCAGCGCGTGAGCATCTCGGCCAGCGCGTACATGGGCACGCGCACGCTTTCGGGCTCGGCGCTGGTGCGCTGGGCCGCCGACGCGATGGCGCCCACCGCCTCGTACACCTCGCGTCGCGCCAGGCGCAGCTTCAGGTCGGGCTTGCCGGGATCGGGCAGGCGCATCACCTCGCTGGTGAGCGCGCGCAGGCTCTTCAACACGCGGTCGTTGAGCTTGCCGATGCCACGCCGCTCCCACCACGGCCACACGTAGCTGAAGCCCCAGGCCAGCGCAGCGCCCATCACGGTGTCGGCGATCCGCTCGGCCACGCCGAAGTTGGCGGCGCCGGGCGCGGCCATGTGGGCCTGCATCAGTGCCATCACGCTGGCCGCCGCCGCGGTGACCAGGTAGCGCGCGGTGGTGAAGGAGTGCGCGATGCCCACGGCCAGCAGGAAGGCCACCGTGGTGATCCAGGGCGGCCCGAAGCGCGCCAGCACGAGCACCAGCAGGCAGCCGATCATCGTGCCCAGCACCCGGTCGTTGCGCCGCGACAGCGTCTGCTCGAGGTTGCCGCGCAGCACCACCGCCACGCTCAGCACCAGCCAGTGCGGATGCGAGGCCCAGGGCAGCGCCAGTCCGATGAAGTAGGCGATGCCCAGCGCCAGGCTCAGGCGCGCGGCATGGCGGAAGATCGGCGAGCGGGTGTTGAGCTGCGCGCGCAGCGCGGCCAGAGGCCAGCCTTCGGGCGAGATGAACACCTGCAGCTCGTCGCGCGCCAGCGGCAGCGGCGTGACCTCGCCGCGCAGCGCGGCCTGCATGCGCGCGAGAACCCCCACCATCTGGCGCGCGCGGCCGTAGAAGGCCACGGCGAGCGGATAGCGCGGATCGGTGCTGGCGAACAGCGGCACGCGTGGAGGTGTCTGCGCGCGCGCGGCCGCGGCCGCGACACGCGCGGCGCTCGCGGGATCGGCCACAGGCCCGCCCTCGGGCGCGCCCGGCGCCACCGGGTGCGCCGCCGCATCGCCCACGCGGGCGGCGTCCGCCGCCGCCACCTGGTCGTCCAGCGAGGCCGACGGTGCCGTCGCCGCGGCCGAGGCGGCCGACTCGGCGATCGACGCCGCCGCCGCGGCCGCCGGCGCGGTGGCCTCCACCGTCTCGAGGTCGGGGTCGTCCAGCGGCGCCGCGGCGGCCGCGGGCACCTGCATGCCGAAGTCGCGCAATGCCTGCGCCATCGCGTCGACCGCGTCGGCCACCCGCGTGCCGTGGATGCGCAGGCGTTCGCGCAGCTGGCCCGCGGGACCGTCGTGGCCCAGCAGCTCGATGTCGAGCTCGCCGGCCAGCAGCGTGTCGCGCATCTCCACCGCCTGCAGCAGCACCGCGATCGCGGGGCCGGTGTGGCGCTTGCCGGCCGCCGGAAACAGCAGGTCGCGCGCGGCCTGCAGGCGTTCGTCGAGCGCCACCTGGCTGCGGATCCAGTCCTGCAGCGGCGGCGCGCCG
>JACMOG010000903.1 GCA_014378125.1 Vitreoscilla sp.
GACGGCGTCGATGGAGTAGGCCTGGCGCGATGTCTCCGAACGGCCGCTGCGGCCGATCGGCGGCTTCAGGGGCATGTCGGGATCGGTGTTGCGCGCCACCAGGTAGAACTCAAGCTCGGGCGCCACGATGGGGCTCCAGCCCTTGGCCGAGTACAGGTCGATCACCTTGCGCAGCACCGAGCGCGGCGCGAACGGAATGAGCTGGCCGTCGGAGTCGTAGCAGTCGTGCAGCACCTGCGCGGTGGGGTCCGTGGCCCAGGGCACGATGCGCACCGTGGTGGGATCGGGCCGCAGGTGCATGTCGCGGTCGGTGGGGCTGATGACGTCGTAGTACGGGCCTTCGGGCGGGAACTCGCCCGTCACGCCCATGGCCACGATGGCCTCGGGCAGGCGCATGCCGCGGTCTTCGGTGAACTTCTCGCGCGGCAGGATCTTGCCCCGGGCCACGCCGGTCAGGTCGGGCACGAGGCATTCGATCTCGGTGACGCGGTTCTCGTTGAGCCACTGTTCGAGGTCGGCGAAGTTGGCGAGGTTTCTGTTGATGGTCATTGGTTTCTTTCGTGGATCCGTGTTCTTGACGGGCCGTTGCATCCGGTGCATCGGCGCGCGTCTTCCTTGGGCGCTTCGTGAGGGCGACGGCCGGGCCGTCGCGGGTCACGGGTCACGGGTGCGGGCCGCGCAATCCTTCCTTCCACTGCCGGCACGCCTCGCCGAAGGCGGTGAGCATGCGCATCGAGACATCGTTGCCGGCGGCCTGCCACTCGGGATGCCACTGGACGCAGAGGTTGAACCCCCTGGCGTCGACGGCGGAGAAGGCCTCGACGACCCCGTCGGGCGCGCGCGCTTCCACGCGCAGGCCGTCGGCCAGCCGGTTGACGGCCTGGCCGTGCAAGGAGTTGACGTCGAATTCCTGCAGGCCCAGCACGCGCTCGAGCACGCCGCCGGGCTCGACGAACACCGCGTGCGCGGGGCCGTACTGCGCGTCCAGCGACTGGCCGTCGGGCGCGCGGTGGTCGTGCTTGCCGTCGACCGCGTGCACCGCCTGGTGCAACGCTCCGCCGAGCGGCACCTTGGTCTCCTGCGTGCCGCGGCACACGGGGGACAGCGGGAGGCCGGTGGCCAGCGCGTGGCGGATCAGCGGCAGCGTCCAGGCGTCGCGCGCGGGGTCGAGCGGCAGCGACAGGTCGAGCACGTCCTCGTCGAAGTGCGACGGATGGACGTTGCTGGGCGAGCCCGTGAGGAACACGCCGTCGGCGATGGCCAGCAGGGCCTGCAGCTCGACCTCGTCGGCGTTGGGAATGACCAGCGGCAGGCAGCCGGCCAGGCGCACGGCGTCGGCGTACTTCTTGCCGGCGATGTGGTACGCATGATCGCCCAGCATCTTGTTGCAGGCGGGCACCAGCACCAGCGGCAGGCGCGCGGCCGAACCGGTGCCGGCGGGCACGTTGGGGGCGGCGTTCATCGGGGTGAAAGGCGTGTTCACAGCAGGTCCTTCAGGCGATACCAGGCCATGCCCAGCACCAGCGCCGGCGTGCGCAGCAACGGGCCGCCCGGAAAGGCGCGGTGCTTCAGGCGCGCGAAGAGGTCGAAGCGGCTCGCGTCGGTGGTCATGGCCTCGGCCACCACGCGCCCGGCCAGGCCGGTGAGCGCGAGGCCGTGGCCGGAGAAGCCCTGGAGGTAGTACACGTTGGCGCCGACACGGCCGAAGTCGGGCGCGCGGTTCATCGTGATGTCCACGAAGCCGCCCCAGGCGTACTGGATCCTGGCGTCGGCCAGCTGCGGGAACGTGTCGACCATGCGGCGACGCATGCGCTCCTGCAGGTTGGCCGGCGTCTTCGTGCTGTAGCTCACTCGGCCGCCGAACAGCATGCGGTGGTCGTTGGTGGTGCGGTAGTAGTCGAGCACGAAGTCGGTGTCGCAGACCGCCGAGCGCGTGGGCACCAGCGAGTCGGCCAGCGTCGGGTCGAGCGCCTCGGAGCACACGATGTAGGTTCCCACCGGCATGATGCGCGACTCGAGTTTGGGCGCCACGTCCTGCAGGTAGACGTTGCCCGCGAGCAGCGCCTGGCCCGCGCGCACCTCGCCGCCGGAAGTCGTCAGCGTGACGCCGCCGTCCTGGCGCAGCGCGGTGACCTCGGTGTGCTCGAAGATGCGCACGCCCGCGGCCGTGGCGGCGCGCGCGAGGCCCAGCACGTACTTCAGCGGATGCAGGTGGCCGGAGCGTGGATCGTGGATGGCGCTGTGGTAGCGGCCGCTGGCGATCCAGTCCGGCAGGTCGGCGGGCGCGATCTTCGTCAGGGGATAGCCGTACTTCGAGTCGATCTCGTCGGCCCAGGCGTGCAGGTCGCGGCCCTTGCGCGCGTTGGTGGCCACGCCCAGGAAGCCGTCGCGCCAGTCGCAGTCGATGCCGTACCTGGCGATGCGCTCGCGCAGCATGTCGAGCGCCTCGATGGTCATGTCCCAGACCTTGCGCGAGTCGGCCAGGCCCAGCTGCCCCTCGATGACGTCCTGGCCGCAGGCCAGCCCGTGGATGGCCTGGCCGCCGTTGCGACCGCTGGCGCCCCAGCCGATCTCGCGGGCCTCGAGCACCACGACGTCGAGGCCGCGCTCGCTCAGCTCGAGGGCCGCGCTCAGTCCGGCCAGGCCAGCGCCGACGATGGCGACGTCGCAGCGGATTGCACCCGAGAGAGGCGCATGCCGCTGCGACCGGGTGGCGGTCGCGGCGTAGTACGAATTCCGCGAGAGATCGCGGTCGGACGCTAGAAATGTCATGAATCGTGTGCGCTAGGCAAGCCTTTTCGGGGAGGGCGGCCACTTGTCTGTACAAGTCAGGTGGCCGATGTATTGTCTCGGGATTCTTGAACTGCTCGCGGGAGGCGGACTCTGGCGGTCCGCGCTTGTCGTCTCAGGCCGCGCGACGAATCGCGCCGCCCAGGATCTCGATCAGCTGATCGATGTGCGAGCGTTCGATGATCAGTGGGGGCGACAGGGCGATGATGTCGCCGGTGGTGCGCACCAGCGCGCCCTTGTCGTAGCAATCGAGGAAGACGTCGAACGCGCGCTTGGTGGGCTGGCCGGGAATGGGCGTGAGCTCGACGCCGCCGATCAGGCCGATGTTGCGCACGTCGATGACCCCGGGCAGGCTCTTCAGCGAATGCAGGCCCTCGGCGAAGTAGCCGGCCATCTCGCCGGCGCGCGTCAGCAGGCCCTCGTCGGCATAGGTCTCGAGCGTGGCCAGGCCGGCCGCGCAGGCCAGCGGGTGCGCCGAGTAGGTGTAGCCGTGGAAGAACTCGATCAGGTGGTCGGGCCCGGTCATGAAGGTGTCGTGGATGGACTGCTTCGCGATCACCGCGCCCATTGGGACCGCGCCGTTGGTGAGCCCCTTGGCCACCGTCATCAGGTCGGGCGTGACGCCGAAGGTCTGCGCCGCGAAGGGCTGGCCGGTGCGGCCGAAGCCGGAGATGACCTCGTCGAAGATCAGCAGGATGCCGTGCCTGTCGCAGATCTCGCGCAGGCGCTGCAGGTAGCCCTGCGGCGGAATGAGCACGCCGGTGGAGCCGGCCACGGGCTCCACGATCACCGCCGCGATGGTGGACGCGTCGTGCAGCGCGATCACCTTCTCGAGGTCGTCGGCGAACTCGGCGCCGAAGGGCGGCTGGCCCACGCTGAACGCGTTGCGGGCCGGGTCGTGCGTGTGGCGGATGTGGTCGACGCCGCCCAGCATCGTGCCGAACATCCTGCGGTTGGCCACGATGCCGCCCACCGAGATGCCGCCGAAGTTGACGCCGTGGTAGCCGCGCTCGCGGCCGATGAGGCGCGTGCGCTGGCCTTCGCCGCGGATGCGGTGGTACGCGATGGCCATCTTCAGCGCGGTCTCCACCGACTCGGAGCCTGAGTTGGTGAAGAAGACGCGGTTCATGCCTTCCGGCGCCAGCGCGGCCAGCTTCTCGGCCAGGGCGAAGGCCTTCGGATGCGCCATCTGGAACGGCGGGCAGAAGTCCATCTCGGCGGCCTGGCGCTGGATGGCCTCGGTGATCTTCGTGCGGCCGTGGCCGGCATTGACGCACCACAGGCCCGCGATGCCGTCGAGCACCTGGCGGCCGTCGTCGGTCCAGAAATGCATGCCCTTGGCCGCCGGGAACAACCGGGGAGCCTTCTTGAACTGGCGATTGGCCGTGAACGGCATCCAGTAGGCGTCGAGATCGGTGGTCATGCGGAGGTTTCCTGTCGGCTTGCTGTCGTCACACTGATGCACGTGAACTGTTCGATGACGCGACTGTATCGGGGAGGCCGCGCAATGTGCTCCCGGGTTGATGCAGGGCAAACCCCCGAAAACGCAATATAATGCGAACAATTCAATTTGCATTCGCACACCATGCGCCAAATCCCTAAATCCCTGCAATTGGATGCGATAGATCGTGGCATCTTGAACGAACTGCAGAACGACGGACGGCTCTCCAACGTGGAGCTCGCCGGACGCGTGCACCTGTCGCCCTCGGCCTGCCTGCGGCGGGTGAAGCAACTGGAGGACACGGGGGTGATCGCGGGCTACGTGGCCCTGCTGAACCCGAAGCTGGTGGGCCAGAGCGGCGTCAGCTTCACGATCATCAACCTGGCCACGATGAGCAACGCGTTGCTGGAGGCCTTCGAGCGGGCGTGCCGCGAGGCGCCGGAGATTCTCGACTGCTACTACGTGGCGGGCGCCAACGATTACCTGATCCGGTTCGCGTACCGCGACGCCGAGGACCTGGAGCGCTTCCACACCGACGTGCTGATGCTGCTGCCGGGCGTGGAGCGATCCAATTCGATGCTGGTGCTGCGCACTGTCAAGAAGACCACGGCGCTGCCGATGGAGGACTGATTCGCCAGGGGTCTGGCATTGCCGCCGGGTACGGCGGAGATGCCAGACCCCTGAGGCCCAGGATGACAGCGTCTCAGGCCGCCGCGCTCAGGTGCGCGCCGCTGCGGCGCATCTCCATGGCCTGCAGTTGCGTGTGCGCCGAGGCGCGTGCGGCGGGGAACACGGCGCTCTGCTCGAGCGCCAGGTGTTCGAGCAGCAGCGCCGCGTAGACGTCGGACGCGTGGCGCAGCATGTCGATGTCGTAGCCGCCGAAGCCTTCGGCCACCGGCTGCAGCTGGGCCAGCACCTCGCGCCAGTTTTCTTCCAGCCAGCCCTGGTCCTGGCGCAGGCGGTCGACGCTCAGCTCGATGGACGCGTCGCCGCGGCCGGTGATGAGCGGGCACACCTGGCGGTCGACGTCGATGTGGTGCTGGCGCGCGGTGTGCGAGAAGAAGTCGATGACCGAGCGCGCGTGGTCGCGGGCCCAGGCGTCCCAACCGCGGTCTTCCATGTGGTTGACCAGGCTCTGGAGCTCGCCCAGCCAGTAGCGCATCTGCTCGTGCGTGGCGTCGAGTCGGTCGAACACCGGCAGGGCGCCGGCGATCGGGGTGTCGTTGGAGCGGGAATCGTTCACGGCATCTCCTCGAAGTTCACGTCAGGTGGGTTGACTCCAGCATCGCATGCGATGCCGGGATCCGCAACAATCTTTTCCCCGGAAAACTTGTAACGGCCGCGCGGGTTTCCGAATGGCGAAATGTGTCAGGCCTGGGTCGACTTGACCCGGCCCGCCAGCCATGTCCACACCATCTGCGCGGCCGCCAGCGACGTCAGCTCCTGGTGGTCGTAGACCGGCGCCACCTCCACGCAGTCCATGCCCACGAAGGGCAGGGCGCCGAGCTCCTCAAGCAGCGTGAACGCCTGCGCCGTGCTCAGGCCGCCGGGCTCGGGCGTGCCGGTGCCGGGGGCATAGGCCGGATCCAGCGCGTCGATGTCGAAGCTCAGGTACAGCGGCGGCTTGTCGTGCGCCTCCCAGCGGGCGCGGACCTGGTCGACGAACGGCGCCAGCTGCGCCGGGCTGGCCAGGCCGCGCAGGTCGCGCGCCGTGAAGATCAGGCCGCCCGGGGCGCGCACGTACTCGCGCGCCTCGCGGTCGCCCGCGGGGCGGATGCCGAACTGGGTCATGCACTCGCGCACCACCAGGCCTTCCTGGATCGCCTCGTACACCCAGGTGCCGTGGCCGCTGGGCTCGCCGAAGTGGTCGGACCAGGTGTCGCAGTGCGCGTCGAAGTGCACCACCGCCAACGGGCGTCCGTAGTGCGCGCGGTAGGCGCGCAGCAGGGGCAGCGTGATGGAGTGGTCGCCGCCCAGCCACACCATCTGGTGCGCGGCGATCAGCGGCGCCACCTGCGCGGGCATCGCGGCGCGCATGCCCTCCAGGCCCGTGTTGGGCAGCGCCAGGTCGCCGGCGTCGCCCACGAATGGCGAGGGCGACACGCCGAAGTACGGGTGCGTGGCGTCGCACAGCATGTGGCTGGCGGCGCGGATCGCGCGGGGGCCGAAGCGGGCGCCGGGGCGGTTCGTGACGGCGCCATCCCAGCAGACGCCGGCGACGGCGAACGGATGGTCGGGGGTGGCCTTGGCAGCACCGAGGAAGCCGGTGTGCGAGAGGTAGGGAAAGGCGGTCATGGCGTGACCCTTGCGGAAAACGTCAGCGCCTTGGCCGTCCTGAGGCGGGCTGAGGGCGCGAATGATATCAATTTCGCCCGTGACATCGTCGTTCCACGATGTGGAAATAGAAGGTGCTGCGACGCAGCAAAGTTTTTCATTATGAAAAACGGTTTACCGCATCATGAAAAAAAATCGCCAAGTCGTTGATTTTTAAAGCGGAAATCTTTAGTCTTATATAAGACATAAGTCTTCCACTCGAGTTGCAACAGGAATACGCTTGATCCCAACGAACACCTCTTTCCACTCCTTTTCACCGACACCCGAAGGAAGCACCATGACCCAACTCACCCGTGACCAGCAGATCGCCGCCCTCGAGAAGGACTGGGCCGAGAACCCGCGCTGGAAGGGCGTCAAGCGCACCTACTCTGCGGCCGACGTCGTGCGCCTGCGCGGCTCGCTGCAGATCGACCACACGCTGGCCAAGCGCGGCTCCGAGAAGCTGTGGAACCTGATCAACACCGAACCCTTCGTGAACTCGCTGGGCGCGCTCACGGGCAACCAGGCGATGCAGCAGGTCAAGGC
>JACMOG010000904.1 GCA_014378125.1 Vitreoscilla sp.
CCGATGGCGTCGTCGTAGGCGTCGCCCTCGCCCATCGCCTTCTCGAAGATCGACGGATTGGACGTGAGGCCAGTGACCGAATAGTCGGCGATCAGCGCGGCAAGCGACCCGTCGCGCAAGGTCTGCCGGCTGATGTTGTCGATCCAGAGACTCTGGCCGAGGTCATGGAGTTGCTGCGTGTTGGTTGTCATGGGGGGCTCCTGAAGGGAAATATTCGTGCGTGCGAGGTCGCCGATGTGGTCGACCACGATATCAGGCGGCGGATATTTCGCGGCCTCGACCGTGTCGAGCGCGTAATGGCCCTGGCGCGGGAAGATGGTGGTCACGTCGTCGCCCCATGCGGCCTTGAGGGCGCCCAGGATGCGCGGCTTGTCGTCCACCATCACGTAGTGACGCGCCGGAAAGGTGCGCTTCACCTCGTCCAGCATCAGTTCCTTGTGCACGTAGATCAGCACGCGCCCCTCCACGGCGCGCCACAGGCCGGAGCGCTGGATCTTGCGCGGCTGGAACACCACGTCGCCGTCGGACAGGATCACGGCCGGCCCCAGCTTGTTCATGCGCGCGAGCGCGTCGACCGCGCCCGGGTACACGCGATCCTGGAACGGGTAGTCCACCAGGAAGCTGGACATCTGCAGCAGCGACTGCGCCTGGATGCCCTTGCCTTCCACCTCCTTGCGGTACAGCTGCAGCGCGCCGAGGTAGTCGGCGTAGCCGAGCTCGTCGCGCAGCTTCTCGAAAAGAGTCCAGTAGCGACCGGAGCAGGCCACGCCGAACTCCTGGATCAGGTGGTCGCGCAGGTCGGCGATGATGCGGTCGTTGTCGAGCAACGTGTTGTCCACGTCGACAAGGAACACCACATCGTGGAGAAGGGAAGCCATCGGCGTCAGGGCCTTTGCAATCGGATCAAACTCATGAACGGAGCATGAACAGGTGATGAACAGCGGAGCACGGGCAGGCAAGCGGCTTGCCGATCGAGCGCCTGGTTCGTCGAATGCTGAGCAAGCCCCATACCCGCGTTTCAAGACCGACACACACGCCTTATCCGTTCCATCGTCACGCCGAAAGATCCTGATGTCCGATTCGCTCGACCAGCAATGCATCGATACGCTGCGCTTCCTCTCCGTCGACATGGTGCAGAACGCCGACAGCGGCCATCCGGGCCTGCCGCTCGACGCCGCGCCGATGGCCTACGTGTTGTGGACGCGCTTCCTCAAGCACCATCCCTCGAACCCGCTGTGGGCCGACCGTGACCGCTTCGTGCTGTCGGCCGGCCACGGCTCGGCGCTGCTGTACAGCCTGCTGCAGGTGACCGGCTACGGCCTGACCATCGACGACCTGAAGCAGTTCCGCCAGTGGGGGAGCAAGACGCCGGGCCACCCCGAGCGCGGCCACACCGCCGGCGTGGAGGTGACCACGGGCCCGCTGGGCCAGGGCCTGGCCAATGCGGTGGGAATGGCCATCGCCGAGGCGCAGCTGGCCGGCACCTACAACCGCGATGGCCACGCCGTGATCGACCACCGCACCTGGGCCCTCGTGAGCGACGGCGACCTGATGGAGGGCGTCGCGGCCGAGGCCGCATCGCTGGCCGGGCACCACAAGCTGGGCAAGCTCGTGTGCCTTTACGACGACAACGAGGTCTCCCTTTCGGCCGGTACCGCCATCACCTTCACGGACGATCACGCCAAGCGCTTCGAGGCCTATGGCTGGCAGACGCTGACGGTGGCCGACGGCAACGACGTCGACGCGATCGACCGCGCGCTGCAGTCGGCCGTGGCCGACACGACGCGCCCCACGTTGATCCTCGTGCGCACCCACCTGGGGTATGGCTCCCCGAAGCAGGACAGCTTCAAGGCGCACGGCTCGCCGCTGGGCGACAAGGACGTGGCCGCCACCAAGGCCAAGCTCGGCTGGCCCGAATCGCCGACCTTCTACGTGCCCGACGACTCGAAGCGCAAGTTCCTCGAGGCGCAATCGGCCGGCGAGAAGGCCGAGGCCGGGTGGAACCAGCGCATGACGGACTACGCCCAAGCTTTCCCCGACCTGTACACGGAACTCGGCTCGCGCCTGCGCGGCGAGCTGCCCGCCGGCTGGGACGCCGACATGCCCACGTTCCCCGCCGACGCCAAAGGCCTGTCGACGCGCGTGGCCGGCAAGCAGATCCTGGCGGCCATCGGCAAGAAGCTGCCGTCGCTGGTGGGCGGCTCGGCCGACCTCGACCCGTCCACGTTCACCAACCTCGTGGGCCTGGGCGACTTCGGTCCCGCCCCCGCGTCGGATGCGAAGAAGATCGAGGGCGCCGACGAGGGCGGCATGAGCTGGGCCGGACGCAACCTGCACTTCGGCGTGCGCGAGCATGCGATGGGCGCGATCGTCAACGGCCTGGCCGCGCACGGCGGCTTCATCCCGTACGGGTCCACGTTCCTCATCTTTTCCGACTACATGCGCCCGGCCATCCGCCTCGCCGCGCTGCAGAAGCTGCATGCCATGCACGTGTTCACGCACGACAGCATCGCCCTCGGCGAGGACGGCCCCACGCACCAGCCGATCGAACAGCTCGTGAGCCTGCGCGCGATCCCCGGCCTCACCGTGATCCGTCCCGCCGACGCCAACGAGACCGCCGTGGCCTGGAAGGTGGCCATCACCAGCCACGAGCGTCCGGTGCTGCTGGTGCTCACGCGCCAGGACGTGCCTACGCTCGACCGCAGCAAGCACCCCGCCGCCACCGGCCTGGTCAACGGCGGCTACATCATCAGTGGCGCGGACGACAACGCACCCGACATCATCCTGATCGCCAGCGGCTCGGAGGTGAGCCTGATCACGGCCGCGGCCGACACGCTGGGCCAGGAGGGCGTGAAGGTGCGCTGCGTGTCGATGCCCAGCTGGGACCTGTTCGAAGCCCACCCGCCGGCCTACCGCGACACCGTGCTGCCGCCCTCCGTGACCAGGCGGCTCGCCGTCGAGGCCGGCTCCACGCTGGGCTGGGAGCGCTATGTGGGCCAGGCCGGCGACGTGATCGGCATCGACCACTTCGGCGCCTCGGCGCCGGCCAAGGTGCTGCTCAAGGAGTTCGGCTTCAGCGCCGACAACGTGGTGGCCCGCGCACGCAAGCTGCTGGGAAGGTAGATGGCGGAGGCGGAGGCGGATCCGGACGGCGGCGGCGCGGGCTCGAAACGGGCGGTCTGGGCGGCGCTCATCGGCAACGTGCTGGTGGCGGTGGCCAAGGCCGGCGCGGCCGCGTTCACCGGCAGCTCGGCGATGCTCAGCGAGGCGGTGCACTCGTTCGTGGACACCGGCAACGAGCTGCTGCTGCTGTACGGCATGCGCGTGGCCAAGAAGCGCGCCGACCGCGACCACCCCGCGGGGTATGGCCGCGAGCTGTACTTCTGGAGCTTCATCGTCGCGCTCCTGGTGTTCGCGCTCGGCGCCGGCGTGTCCATCTTCCAGGGCGTGCACCGCGTGATCAGCCCGCAGCCCATCGAGAACGCGATCGTCAGCGAGGTGGTGCTGGCCGCGGCCTTCCTGTTCGAAGGCTGGTCGTGGGTCGTCTCGCTGCGGCAGTTCAACAAGGTCAAGGGCGACCTCGGCTACTACGAGGCCTTCGTCAAGAGCAAGGACCCGCCGCTGTTCATGGTGCTGTTCGAGGACAGCGCCGCGCTGATCGGCATCGTGATCGCCGCGGCGGGCACCGTGCTGGCCGCGCACTTCGACATGCCACTGGCCGACGGCATCTCGTCGATCCTCATCGGGCTGGTGCTCGCGTGCACGTCCACGCTGCTGGCGCGCGAGAGCAAGAGCCTGCTGATCGGCGAGAAGGCCGACAGCGCGCTCATCAAGTCGATGCTGGAGATCGCCAACGCCGCCTGCGGCACGTCGCGCGCCAACGGCATGCTCACCATCCAGATGGCGCCCGACCAGATCATGGCGGCCATGAGCTTCGAGTTCGACGACAAGCTCACCGCGCCGCAGATCGAGGAGATGATCGCCGACATCGAGCGCCGCATCCACGAGGCGCACCCGGAGGTGACCTCGCTGTTCGTCAAGCCGCAGAACCCCGAGCAGTACAAGCGCACGGTGAGCGAGAAGTTCGGCGAGAACCTGGCGGATGCCACCCGCGCGCCGCAGCCGTCGGTGGCCAACTGAGGCCCGCGGAAGAAACTCTCACGCCGTCGTGAGCGAAGACCGGCCACGCGCCGGCCCATCGCTCGCTATCGTCTCCGCATGGCCACCCGGACGGTTCCGGGCTGGCCGGCAACCGGGGACTTCACTTGAACGAACACCAGCTGTCGCTTGAACTGGCGAGCGAACCTGCCGCCAACGCGGCTATCACCGTGGGACTGTTCTTCGGCGGGCGCTCCGCCGAGCATGCGATCTCGCTGCGCTCGGCGGCAACGCTGTGCGTCGCCCTGCGCGAAGCCGGTTACTGGGTCGTGCCGATCGGCATCGAGCGCTCGGGCGCGTGGCGCTACATGCCGCTGGCCGGCGCCGACTTTCCGACCGCCGTCGACGCGAACGCCTGCGCGATCGCGCTCGCGCCCGGCCGCGGCGGTCAGCTGATGGCCTGCGAGCCCTGCGACATCGCCGGCGAGCTGCCGCGCATCGACGTCGCCTTCCCGGCGTTGCACGGCCCGTTCGGCGAGGATGGCCGCCTGCAGGGCCTGTTCGAGACCTGCGGCGTGCCCTACGTGGGCGCGGGCGTGCTGGGCGGCGCGGTCACGATGGACAAGGAGCTGACCAAGCGGCTGCTGCTGCAGTCCGGCCTGCCGGTGGTGCCGTATCGCCTGCCCCGGCGCGGTCGCGCCTTGCCGACGTATGCGTGGCTGAGCGAGCGGCTGGGCCCACGCCTGTTCGTGAAGCCGGCGTCGCTCGGCTCTTCCATCGGCGCCAATCCCGCGCACGACGAGGCCTCGCTGGCGTTCGCGCTATC
>JACMOG010000905.1 GCA_014378125.1 Vitreoscilla sp.
CGGCGCGCCCGTGGGGCAGCCCGGGTTCGTGCAGCCGGGCCAGCCGCAGCAGCCGGCGCAGTTCCATCCCGGTGCGCAGCCGCAGCATGGGCACCAGCCGATCATCGGGGGCGCGCCGATGGTGGCGGGCCAGCCCACCCAGCTGCAGCCGATCTCGGTCGCGCTGCGGGCGTGGGTGCCGCAGGACTATGCAGCGCATCTCGCGCCGTTCGGCGTGCATGTCATTGCAGCGGGCGGCTCGGTGACGAGTGTACAGGCACGGTCATGGGGCGCACAGGTGCTGGTCATCAGCGCCGAATGCCTCGGGCAGGACCTGCACCTCCTCCAGCAGCCACAGCTCCCCACAGTGTTCATCGCCCCGCAACCGGTCATGATTCCCGATGTGCCGGGCGTCGTGCAGGTGCAGGAGCCGCTCCGTGCGAGCGACGTGGCCAACGCAGCGCGTGATGCCGCGGCGGCGTTCGCGAACGCCCGCCGCTGAGCGATGCGCCGCGGGTCAAGCGGTTGCTTCGCGGGCCTTGTCGAATGCGCGCTCGGCCTGTGCGAGCAGCGCCGAGTTGCCTTGGATGGCCTTCACGACCGATGCCGCAGCCTCACCCGAGACGCCCGAGGCGAGCACCATGGGCAGGAGCGCATCCTGGAATGCGGTGAACTGCTTCGCGATGGCGCGAATGCCGGCCTCGTGACCGCTGCGCGGTGCTTCGGGAGCGGTGCGTGCGTAGCCGGTGGCGGCCACTCGGCGGGCGGCGGCGGCAGCGACGTGGAGGGTCGGTGCGGCGCCGAGGGCGCGCGAGGCCTCGCGCGTGGATGCGGTTCCACTCGTCTCGTTGCCACCCTGGATGAGCGCGAGGTGGGCTCGGCCTGCGTCGCCGCCGCGGAAGCCGATGGAAGAGAAGTTGGTCATGGTGAAGCTCCTGTCGTCTCGTACTGATCGCCGTCCCCTGGCGATCACACGTATGTGGCTGATCTGGTCCCCCTGACGGCCGGTGGTGGGCGGTCGTCGAAGGCTGTTCGGTTGCCGACACCCAGGCGTGGGTGTCAGTAGTGGCGAGTCGAACCCCAGTATCGATACGCGAAACGGTGGTGCTTCAGCGGTGCGTGCGGCGGGTCGGCGCGTGGCCGACCCACCCTGATGCGGGAGCGCTAGGCGCGCGCCCAGATCTGGTTGATCTGGTCCTGCTTGTCCTGAATGTTCTTGGCCATCTGCATCGACGTCTCTGCCATCGACATCTGCATCTGGAAGTTTTGGAGCTGCACGGGCGTGAGCTGGCCACCGTTGGCGGTCATCATCGCCTGCATCTGGGCCTGCACACCCTGTACGCGATTGCTGGAATCGGCGACGAGGCGCGCGATGCCCGACAGGCCCGAGGTGATCGCGTCGCTGATCGCGCCGCCACCAGACGTTCCCGCGTTGACAGGTGTCGGGTCGTAGGTCGTGGCGACGGCCTGGTTGCCCGCGACCGGTGCCGTGATGGCGGGGGTCGGAGCAGCCGGCGCGTATGCCGTCGCCGGAGCGGCGGTCGGACGGAAACCGAGCGAGCTGAGGCTGGTGGCGACAGGAGTGAAAGCGGTCATGGTGTTCCCCCTAGTCATCGCTCCCACTGGTGAGGCTGTGACGGGCCTGACCGAGAGCGATGGAGCATCTACATCCGTCTATCGGGATGCGGGGCCATTGTTGTTTCACACTGGGGCCAAGATGCCGCAGCGGTGAGACGCAGCTGGCGCGGCTTTTCAGCAGGGATGCGTCCTCAACGCAACGACGCCGCCCCGAAGGACGGCGTCATGACGGCACGAAACAGGCGGGCGAGACCGAAGTCTCGCCCGCCTGGAGGCTCACCCGAAACTCCTCGCGCGCGCTATGCGTCGCGGAGCATCTCGGCGAGGATCTTGTCCTCGTTGTTCATGTCCTGCATCGCGCGAGCGGTCATCGTGTAGCCGGTCTGCGCGTAGTACATCTGCTGCTGGAAGATCGCGAGGCGCGCAGGATCCTGCACGAGCGTGGGATCTTGGGCCTGCGCGGAAATGGCATCCATCGCCTTGGAATATCCAACGGCGTACTGGGTGAGTCGTGCAATCGACATGGGGGAGCTCCTGGGGAGGTTGGAGTGTGAACTTCAGCGGTGCGGTCGTCGGTGGTGCGAGCGGTGCGGCTGCCCTCAGCGGCGCAGCACGGCCCACGTACGTTCCCACTGCTCACGCAGCGGCTCGGTCTCCTCGATGGCCGCGATGACCGCCGCGCGCTTCTGCGGGCTGCCGTCGACGATGAGTGCGATGATCGCGGGAAGCGCCGTGGCCGGGCTGGCCGAGGCTCGGGCCACGAGCTCCATCTGCATACGAACGGCAGCGGAGACGACATCGAACAGGCCTGCGCCCTCGCCGGACGTCGATTCGTCGCACACGGTGTGACGGTCGCCCGTCGTCGAGTTGCCGCCGGGGTGCAGCCGCGCGAAGCGCTTGGCCCGGAGCCTGCTGTCGAGGTGCGTACCCATTATCGGAGCCACGGCGAGATCGAGTCCTTCATCGAATCAAAGATCTTCTTCTGCATCTCCGACAGCTGCTGGGTGGTCGTCGTCTCCAGCGACATCTTCTGGAGGTCGACGGGGTTGAACGAGCCCGTGGTGTTGGCGTCGTTCGCCAACGCGTTGGAGAGGAGCCGAACACGCTCCTGACGGGCACCGAAGATGCGTGACAGGTTGGCCAGGCCGGTTGCGATACCGTCCTTGTAGTCCAAGTTGATCTTGAACTGCTGTGCGTCCGTGTACTGGAACGCCGTGATCTCGGTGGCCGTTCCCCCCACCGCTACCGCGGGGAAGTACTTCGTCACACCGCCGATGATGCGAATCTCGGCCTTGCCGGTACCCGGGATGGAGGCCTTCTGCTCAGTGGCAGCAGGTGCCGCTCCGGCGCCGCCTGGCGCGGCCGCTGTGGCACCGCCACCAGCCGTTCCCGTGAGCGCATTGACCTGGGCCAAGCCAGTCGCCAGCTGCTGCTGGAGCGCTGCGACCTGCGTGTTGCCTGTGGTTGCCGTTGTAGCCATGTCCCGTCCTCCTCGTCCCCCAGCCTGAGCGTTTCCTGTGCGGCTGCGAGTGTCCTGCTCGCCCACCTACACAACTCAGGTTGGAGACTCCACGTCCGTGAAGCTGCCTCCAAGGTGCACCCATTCGCGAGTTGCGTCAAGGGGTAGGTGCAACAGGTGGCACAGGGGGCTCGATACGCGCGCGCATCCACGCGCGTGCGCCGATACCTACGCCTTGGGGGCGGTGGCCGCTCCGGCCGCCGCTGGCACGACCCCAGCGCCGGCGAGCTGCGCCGCGAGCTTCGCCATGTCGGTCGGCACCGACGTCGCGACGGTGATCGTGCCGTCAGCATTCTGCGTCGAGCCGGTGATCTTGCCCGCCTGCTGGAGCTGGAGCTTGTTGTTCTCGGCCTGGGCACGCAACTGCTTGCCGGCCACCTGCTGCGCAGCTTCGAGTTTCGCGGCCTTGGCGTCCTGCTGCTTCTTGCGGGCCTTCATGAGGAAGGCGAGCCCGCCGATCGGCGTCAGCGGCGGGATGAGGAATGCTGCCCTGACCGCGTCGTGATTGAGGAAGCCTTCCTCGCCGAACAGGCCGTAGCTGTTGAGGAGCTGCACGCCACCGACGACGTTGGAGATGATGTTGATACCGCTCAACGCTGCGGTCGCTGCCGCGCCGATCACACCCAGCTGGGGCAGGATCATCGGAGCCAGGTAGACACCGAGGAACGCGACGCTCGAGATCGCACCGAGCAGGGCGCCGCGCCCCTGCTTCGTGTCGATGAGCGCAGCGGCGCCCTGCTTGGCCACGATGTTCTTGACGTTGATGACGCTCGAGACCGCGCCGAGCGCCGTGGCCCCGATCATGGCGGGCTGCACGAGCCCCTTGAGCATGCCCAGGCCCTTGGTGATGCCGCCGTCGACCGCACCCCGGGCCTTGAGCAGCGGGTCAGTGAGCGGGTCGGTCGCGTTGAAGGCCTTGTTGAGCGTGTCGGTCGGCACGAGCTGCGCCGCGTTGAGCTGGTTGTTGATGAGCGCCGTATTACCCGTGCCCGTCAGCGACTGCATGAGCGGCTGGCCACCGTATGCTGCGACCGGCGTGCGCAGGTCGGTGCCGAGCTGCACCATCGCCTTCGCCATCGCAGGGTCTTCGCCGGCCTTGATCAGGTTCTGCAGTGCGTTGGGGTTCACCAGCGGCGGAGTCTCGACCTTGTGCTTGGCAAAGTTGACGACGTTGCGGATGTCCTGCCCCATGTCGAGCATGCCGTACGCCTGCAGGCCCCACTCCATGGCGGTGGCAACCCAACCAGTCTGGAGGAACTGCGGGAGCAACTTGCCCTCAGCGCGACCATTGAGGCGCTGCGCGAGAATCCACCCGCTGATCCAACCCGCACCGGGCTTGCCTGACAGCTGGTTCGGGCCCTGCGACAGGCCCTGCACGACCGAGCCCGCGCTGCCGAAGATGCCCAGCGCCGATGAGACCTGACCGATCTTCCCTTGCCAGTCGGCGTTGTTCGTGAGCTTGTCCTGCGCCGCCTGCTTGGCCGCGGCCTGCGCCTGCTGCTGCTGGTAGGCCTGCACCTCGGCATCGGTTGCCTTCACGACCTCGGCGGTGGTCTTGCCATCCTCACCCGTGGCGAAGGTCTGCCAGGTGTAGTCCTCGCCGACCTTAACGAGCTTGCGCTCGTTCGCGCTGGCCTGCTTCTCCTTGATGAGCGCGAGGAACGCCGGGTCGAACGTCAGCTTGCCCGTGGTCTTGTCGATCTTGCCGACCTTGACGTACGAGAGCGCGAACTGCCCGTTCTTGCTCGAGGGCGAACTCTTGGGCAGGAAGACGGTGCCGTCGGCAGAGATGATCGGATCGCCATACTCGTCGCCGAACACCTTCGCGACCGCCGCAAGCCCTTGGGCGGCGTCGATGCTGCCGTCGCCCTGCGCAGCGGGGGAGCCGGCCGCGGCACCAGCCGTCGTGTTCGCACCCGCTGCCGGGGCAGCGCTCGTCGCGGGGGCTGCTGAGCCAGCGGAGGCGGCAGCACCGGCTGCGGCGCCGACGGGCACGAAGCCCTGGTTCGCCATGGGCGTGACCCCGCCGCCACCTGTGACGGTGCGCACGGCATCGCCGACGGGCGAAGCGGCGACCGGCAGGAGTGCCGGACTATGCAGCGATGCTGCGAACACATGACCTCCGAGTGGGATGGCGACCGACAACTCACGGTGCGAACGTAGGGTGTCATCCGCTCGTCGGAGCGGGCGGCCGGCGCAACTGCCCTGCGAGCGCCTCGTGTGCCGCCCTCGGCCGCCCGATGGCCGGGTCTGCCCACCGCCGGCGCTGCGCGCCCACTCATGGCCATGAATCAGATATCGACGTATCTGCGTCGATCAGCGCCACGCGCATCGCGTCACGGCCGCACTTCAATCGAGTCGGTCGATCGGAAGCGCCACCGTCATCGATGCCATCTCGAGGGTGGCGCCATCGCGTGTGCGTACGCGCGCGCGATGAACAACGTGCCGCACGAGGGTGATCGCTGCCGCGGGCGTACTGCCCCGTGACGCAGCGAGGGCCGGAGCAGGTGCCCCCGCCCTCGCCCTACGGATCTGGATGGCGGGCTCGCGCGGTCAGGCGTGCGTGTGGGCCTGAGCA
>JACMOG010000906.1 GCA_014378125.1 Vitreoscilla sp.
CTTCTCCCAGTCCTCGAGGCCTTCCATGGTCTCGTTGTACTTGTTGCGGTCCTTGTTGGTGACCGTGAAGTCGTCATGCTCGTTGTAGAAGTCCTTCAGCTCGGGGTGGGTGTCGATGCGCCGTTCCATGCCCTTGTTGCGCTGCTGCGTCATCGACATCGGCTCGGCGTCCTTCTGCGCCTTCAGCCAGGCCTTCTCGGTCTCCAGGATCTTGCTCGAGACGCCATACTCGGTGATGCCATCGATGGCGACGTCGACCGGGTCGGTCGTGTAGAACCAGCCGCGCCAGAACCAGTCGAGGTCCGTGCCCGACGCGTCTTCCATGGTGCGGAAGAAGTCGGCCGGGGTGGGGCGCTTGAACTTCCAGCGGCGCGCGTATTCGCGGAAGGCGAAGTCGAACAGCTCGCGCCCGAGCACGGTCTCGCGCAGGATCGTCAGCGCGGTGGCCGGCTTGGCATAGGCGTTGTTCCCGCGCTGTAAGACCGACTCCGAGTTCGTCATGATCGGCACCTGGTTGGTGCTGCGCATATAGTCGACGATGCCGCGCGGTTCGCCGCGCGCCTGCGGGAAGGTCTCGTCGAACGCGTTCTGGGCCAGCGACTGCACGAAGGTGTTGATGCCCTCGTCCATCCAGGTCCACTGGCGCTCGTCGGAGTTGACGATCATCGGGAAGTAGTTGTGGCCCACCTCGTGGATGATCACGCCCACCAGGCCGAACTTGGCGCGCTTCGAATAGGTGAGCGCGCCGGTTTTCTTGTCCTTGCTCGGCCGCTGGCCGTTGAACGAGATCATCGGGTACTCCATGCCGCCGACCGCGCCGTTGACCGAGATCGCGACCGGATACGGATAGTCGAACGCGTACTTGTTGTACTGGTCGACCGTGTGGATCACCGCCGCCGTCGAGTATTGTCCCCACAGCGGGTTGGCCTCTTTCGGGTAGTAGGACATCGCCATCATGTCGCTGCCACCCTTCTTGTAGCCTTGCGCGTCCCAGATGAACTTGCGGCTCGAGGCGAACGCGAAGTCGCGCACGTTGGCGGCCTTGAAGTGCCAGGTCTTGCTGGCGGTGGCGCGCGCTTTCTCGGCCGCCTCGGCCTCCTTCTGCGTCACGATCAGCACCGGGGTCGCGCTGGTGCGCGCCTGCGCGAGGCGCGTGCGCTGCGCGCCCGTGAGCACCGCGTCGGGGTTTTGCAGCACGCCGGTCGAGGCGACGATATGGTCGGCCGGGACGGTCAGCTGGACGTCGTAGTCGCCGAACTCGAGCGTGAACTCGCCGTCGCCGAGGTATTGCTTGTTCTGCCAGCCCTGCTGGTCGTAGTAGGCGGCCATGCGCGGGAACCACTGGCCGATCTCGAACAGGTCGTTGTTGTCCTCCTTGAACCGCTCGAAGCCGCTGCGCCGGCCCAGCACGTCGAACTCGGGCACGTTGAAGTCCCACGCGACCGAGAACGCCAGCGTGGCGCCCGGCTTCATCGGTTGCGGCAGGTCGATCCGCATCATCGTTTTGTTGATCGTGTGCGCGAGCGGCTTGCCGTCGGCCCCGGTCACGCCATGGATGTTGATGCCGCCGGCGAAGCTGCGCGTGTCGGTGATGAAGCGCACCGCCTCGAACTTCATGCCGTCCGCCTCGGTCTTCCTGGACCACGCCTCGCGCGCGGGCGCGGTGGCGTTGGTGGTGCGGTTGTCCGAATCGGCGC
>JACMOG010000907.1 GCA_014378125.1 Vitreoscilla sp.
CCAGGACGGTGGCCTCGGCGGCGAACGTCGTCTGGCCATCGGGATGGGCGAAGCGCAGCGCGGCGCCGTCGGACGCCCAGCCGAGCCAGCGATGGCGCCTGTGAAACTGCACTGGCGGACGGCCCTCGCCGCCGGTGCGCAGGCGGTGCAGCCACGCACGCAGAAGCGGCGCGGCCTTCATGTCCTTGGGGAACACACGACCCGAGGTGCCGACGAAGGTGTCAACGCCCAGGCCGCCGGCCCACGCGCGCACGGCGTCGGGCCCGAAGGCGTCGAGCAGGGGCGCGAGCGCGAGCGCGCGCTCCGCGTAACGCGCGAGAAAGCCGGGCAGCGCCTCGGAATGCGTCAGGTTCAGCCCGCCGATGCCGGCCAGCAGGAACTTGCGGCCAACCGAAGGCATCGCGTCGAAGACGTGCACCTGCACGCCGGCGGCCTGCAGGGTGTCGGCGGCCATCAGTCCGGCCGGGCCCGCACCGACGATGGCGACCGTTCGCGTCATCGACGAGCCTCCGGCCTGCGGCCTGCGGCGCGAGCGCCTTCGGGCAGCCGGGCGGCGCTCATGCCTGCGGCGCCAGGAAGCGGCGTTCCCACGCACCGATCTCGGCGAGCCAGCTTTCGTACTCCACTTCCTTCACCGACGCGTAGGCACGCACGAAGCGTTCGCCGAACAGCCGCTCGGCCACGCCCGAGCGCAGGAAGTCTTCATGCGCGGCCACGACGGTGCGCGGCAGCGTGTGCGCCGACTCGTAGGCGCTGTCCACCATGGGCTCGGTGGGGGGCAGCGCGCGCTCGATGCCGTCGAGGCCGGCAGCCAGCGTCGCGGCGATCACCAGGTAGGGGTTGGCGTCGGCGCCGGCCACGCGGTTCTCGACACGGCGCGCGGCCGGGCCGCTGCGCGGGACGCGCAGGCCGGCGGTGCGGTTGTCGTAGCCCCAGTGGAAGTTCACCGGCGCCTGGCTGCCCTTGACGAAGCGCCGATACGAATTCACGAACGGCGCGAACAACAGCATCAGGCTCGGCAGGTTGGCCTGCAGGCCGGCGATGTACTGGCGGAACAGGGTGCTCTCCCCGCCCTCGGCGTCGCTGAACACGTTGCGGCCGTCGGCGTCGACCAGGCTCTGGTGCAGGTGCATCGAGCTGCCCGGCTGGTGCGCGATGGGCTTGGCCATGAAGATGGCGTTCAGGCCGTGCTTGATGGCCACCTCCTTGGCCGCGTACTTGAACAGGAAGGCCTGGTCGGCCACCACCAGGGGGTCGTCGTGCAGCAGGTTGATCTCGAACTGCGTGAGGCCCACCTCGTGGATCCAGGTGTCCGCGCGGATGCCCAGCACATCGAGCGTGATGCGGAACTCGTCCCAGAAGCCGGCGTGCTCGTTGAGCGTGTTGAGGCTGAACGCCGACTGGCCCACCTCGCCGCGGCCGCCGCGCAGCGCCGGCGCGCGCAGCGGCTGGGCCGGGTCGTCGACGGGCGCGGTGAGATAGAACTCGATCTCGGGCGCGACCACCGGGCGCAGGCCGCGCTTCGCGTAGCGCGCCATCACGTCCTTGAGCACGCTGCGCGGCGCGAACTGGCAGCGCTCGCCGGTGAGCTCGACGCAGTCGTGGATGGCCATCGCGCGCGGCACGCTGGCCCAGGGCACCGCCTTGACGGTGGCGTAGTCGGGCACCAGCAGCACGTCCGGATCCTGGTCGGGAAAGATCGGGTCGTACGAGTAGTCGCCGGTGACGCACTGCATGGGGATCGCCTGTGCGATGCGCAGTTCGGCGCCGGCTGCGAACGCCGCGGCCGGCATCAGCTTGCCGCGCGGGTAGCCTGACACATCGGGAAACAGGCATTCGACATCTCGAACACCCGCGGCGGCGAAATCGGCGGCCAGGTTGACGGGGACGGTGTGGCCCATGCCGCCATTAGATCAGGAGCCGGCCACCGGCAGTGGGGGCGCGCCTCGAATGCCCGGCCTCGGCGCACTGCAACATGAACCCGATAAGCTGCCGGTTCCCACCTGCCTCGCGCTGGAGTGCCATGCCCGTTGAACGTCCGCCCTTCGAAACGATCGCCCTCGTGCTGCAAGGCGGCGGCGCGCTCGGCGCCTACCAGGCCGGCGTGATGGAAGGCCTGGCCACCGCGGGCATCGAACCCGACTGGGTGGCGGGCATCTCCATCGGCGCCATCAATTCGGCCATCATCGCGGGCAACGAGCCGCGCGACCGCATCGCGAAGCTGCGCGACTTCTGGACCACCGTGTCGCAGCCGGCCGTGTGGCCCGACGCGCTGTCGTTCATGGACGCGGTGGTGGAACCGGTGGACGACTGGCGCCGCCAGATCTGGAACGGCTGGAACGCATGGCGCGCGCTCACCGAGGGCCAGCGCGGGTTCTTCGCGCCGCGCCCCACCACCGCGCTGCTGGGCCCGCAGGATCCGGCCGCGGCCAGCTTCTACGACACCGCGCCGCTGAAGGCCACGCTGGAACGCCTGGTGGACTTCGACCGCATCAACGCCGGCGTCACGCGCCTGACGATCTCGGCCGTCGACGTGGAGACCGGAAACTTCGAGGCCTTCGACAATCGCCACGGCCGCTGGCGCAAGCGCATCCGGGCGGAGCACGTGATGGCCTCGGGCGCGCTGCCGCCGGGACTTCCGGCCGTGGCCATCGAGGATCCGGGCCCGCTGGCGTCGGCGCGCGGCAGCGGCGCGCCGCGCGCGGTGCGCTACTACTGGGACGGCGGGCTCGTGTCGAACACGCCGCTCACCGAGGTGCTGGACGACCACCCCCGGCGCGACACGCTGGCGTTCCAGGTGGACCTGTGGAGCGCGCGCGGCAAGGTGCCCACCAACGTGATCGACGCGCAGGAGCGCGTCAAGGACATCCAGTTCTCGAGCCGCACGCGCGCCATCACCAACACCCAGGCGCAGGAGCAGCGCCAGCGCCGCATGCTGCGCGAACTGCTCGAGCAGATCCCGCAGGAGGTGCGCGACACCCATCCCGCGTGCCGCGCCGCCGCGCAGCAGGCCACCGCGCGCAGCGTCAGCGTCATCCAGCTGATCTACCAGGACAAGGAGTGGGACGGCCTGGCCAAGGACTACGAGTTCGGCGCCGTCACCATGCGCAGCCACTGGGAGAGCGGGCTCACCGACATCAACCACACGCTGGAGCATCCGCGCTGGCTGGAGCGGCCCGAGGGCGACGATCCGTTCGCGACGCACGACATCCATCGGCACAGACGTTCGCGCGACTGACCCCCCGCGCCGGCAGCCGGTCGTAAGATCGTTCCCTGCCCACGGCCGGAGTGCCCACCCATGAGCCCGATCAAGATCCTCGTCGCGCAAGGCGGCGGCCCCACCGCGGTCATCAACCAGTCGCTGGTGGGCGTGGTGCTGGAGGCTCGCCGTTTCGCGCAGGTGACGCGCGTGTACGGCGCGCTGCACGGCGTGCGCGGCATCGTCGACGAAGAGCTGGTCGACCTCACGCAGGAGACGCAGCACAACCTGGAGCAGGTGGCGCGCACGCCCGCGTCCGCGCTCGGATCCACGCGCGACAAGCCCGATGTCGCCTACTGCCAGCGCATCCTGGCCGTGCTGCAGGCGCACGCCATCGGCCACTTCTTCTACATCGGCGGCAACGACTCCTCGGACACCGTGCGCATCGTGGCCGACGAGGCCCGCAAGGCCGGCCATCCGCTGCGCTGCATTCACATTCCCAAGACGATCGACAACGACCTCGTCGGCAACGACCACACGCCCGGGTACCCGTCGGCTGCCCGCTTCGTGGCCCAGGCCTTCTCGGGCGCCGACCTCGACAACGCCGCGCTGCCGGGCGTGTACCTGGGCGTGGTGGTGGGCCGGCACGCCGGCTTCCTCACCGCCGCCGCCGCGCTGGCGCGCCGCTTCCCCGACGACGGCCCGCACCTGGTCTACCTGCCCGAGCGCACGTTCTCCATCGAGTCGTTCCTGGCCGACGTCAAGGCCACCTACGACAAGCACGGCCGCTGCGTGATCGCCGTCTCCGAGGGCATCCACGACGAGAGCGGCGCCACCATCGCGGAGAAGCTGGCGAAGCACGTGGAGCGCGACGCGCACGGCAACGTCCAGCTCTCGGGCACCGGCGCGCTGGCCGACCTGCTGTGCGACGAGATCAAGGACAAGCTCAAGATCAAGCGCGTTCGCGGCGACACCTTCGGCTACCTGCAGCGCTCGTTCCTGGGCTGCGTGTCCGCCGTCGACCAGCACGAGGCCCGCGAGGTCGGCGAGAAGGCGGTGCAGTTCGCGATGTGGGGCGACAAGGACGGCTCGGTGACCATCCGCCGCAGCGGCGACTACGCGATCGACATCGTGCTGCAACCGCTGGAGGCCGTGGCCGGCAAGACCCGCACGATGGAGGACGCGCTGATCGCGCCCGCCGGCAACGACGTCTCCCCGGCCTTCTTCGACTACCTGCGGCCGCTGCTGGGCGGCGACATGCCGGTGGCCGGCCGGCTGCGGGCGCCGGCGGTGGCCAAGGTGCTCACGCGCTGAGCGTGACGCAGCAGGGTGACGACGTGGATGCGTTGAGCGCCCATGGTCCTTTGCGATTGGGGAGCCCGAAGCGCGCGAAGGATTGAACGTCGATGGGGCTTGGAGCGCTTCTTGTTGAAGTGAGGGTGGTGCGCTTCGCGCGGGGCGGGTGCCCGCGCTGCGGCGCGACTGGCATGCACTTGGCTCGACTCCGCACGTGCGCCTTGAATCCGGCCTGGACGGGCGGATTCCGAGGGCGTTCGCTGAAATTCGTCCGCGCGGCGTTGGCGGGTCGCGTTCGGCGGCTTCGTATGCGCGCCGACATGCCCTCGACGTCCCGGTGCTGCGTCTCCCCAAGTACACGCCCGCCGCACCGCCGGTTCACCCAGGCGGTTGGGAC
>JACMOG010000908.1 GCA_014378125.1 Vitreoscilla sp.
AGCGGCACGCCCTGTCGGTAGCCGCACGTGTGGGCCTGCTGTTGCAGGTGATGGCGGCGCTGGCGCACGCCCACGCGCGGCTGGTGGTTCACAGAGACTTGAAGCCCGGCAACATCCTGGTCAGCCCCGACGGCCGCGTGGCCCTGCTGGACTTCGGCCTGGCCAGGCTGCTGGCGCCTGGACAGGGCGAGGCCTTGCCGCCAACCGAACTGGCCGGACGCGCGCTCACGCCCGACTACGCGAGCCCCGAGCAGATCCGCGGCGCCGCGCTGGGCACGGCCAGCGACGTCTACAGCCTGGGCGTGGTGGCCTACGAGCTGCTGGCCGGCACGCGACCCTACCGGCTGGCGCGCGGCAGCGCGGCGGAACTGGAGGTCGCCATCCTGGAGGTTCAGCCGCCGCGCGCCAGCGAGGCGGCGCTGCAACCGGCGCTGAAGAAGGCGCTTCGGGGTGACCTGGACGCCATCCTGAACCAGGCGTTGAAGAAGGACGAGGCGGCGCGCTACATCAGCGTGGACGCCTTCGCGCAGGATCTGCGCCGCTACCTGGAGGGCAAGCCGGTGCAGGCGCGGCCCGACAGCCGCGGCTACCGGTTCGCACGCTGGGCCCGCCGCCACCGTCTGGCGGTAGGCATGGGCTCGGCGCTGACGCTGGCGGTGCTGGCGGGCAGTGGGGTATCGCTTTGGCAGGCACGGGAGGCGAGGTCGCAGGCGGCGCGTGCGAGCACGGAGCTGCGGCGCCAGCATGCCGTGCAGGATCTGTACATCGAGACGATGAGCCGCGTGTCCGTGCTGAGCATCGAGCAGCCGGAGCAGATCAACAAGCCCGGCGGCGTGTCGTCGGTGATGCTGGAAAAGCTGCGCGAGTTCGAGAAGCGCGACGCCGACAAGCCCGACGAATTCGGCGCGCAGCTGGAGTCGGCGATGCTGCAGCTGGACGCCGATGCGCGCTACGAGGAGGCGCTCGCCGTCGGACGACAATTGCTGCAGCACCTGAAGGCCCACGACGGCGCGCCCGACGACGTGCTCAACACGTATGCCACGTTGGGCCGGCTGCTGTCCAGGCTGGCCCGGCGCGACGAGAGCGAGCCCGTGCGACGCGAAGGCCTCCCCTGGGCGCCGGGCGCCCACGATGCCGAGAGCGAGGCCATCCGGCTGACGCTGGCGGATGACCTCGGCGACATGCTCATCGACGCGGGCAAGCGAGCCGACGCGCTGCAGGTGCTGACGCGCGCGGACGCGGCAGCGGCACGCTACTTCGCCGACGACCACATCCGCTACAACACGTTGATGAGCCTGGCGTTTCTCAACCTGGGCTTCGATGATGCGCAGGCGCTGCGGCTGATGCGCCAGTCACAGGCCGAGTGGCGGCAGATCCACGATGCCGATGGCGACCAGCGTGCCAACTTCGCCTGGTGGATGGGCGAGGCCTTGCTGGCCAACGGCGAGCTCGCGCAGGCCGAGACATGGGCGTCGCAGTCGCTCGACATCTACCGCCATGACGCGGGACGAGACAGCCTCGCGGCGCTGCGCGCCTTCGGCCGTTTGGCCAGCGTCGTGAACCGTGCCGACCCCGCTCGAGCGGTGGCGTCGATCGACGCGGAACGGCAATGGCTGGCTGGACGACCCGGCGGACTGAAGCCCGCGGCCGACCGGATCCTGCGCGCCCGCCAGCTCGACGCCGCCATGCTGGCCGGCGATCTCACCGCCATCGGCGCGCTGTCGGAGGTCGACACCGCACCGTGGCTCAAGTCGGCCACACCGGCCGAGAGCGACCTGCTGCTGTCCCTTCTGGCCCGCGCGCTGGCGCAGGCGGGGCGCGGCGAACAGGCCCTGGCGCTGGCGCAGTCGCTGCACGCGAGATCGTCCGCGCGCGGCGGGGTGACGCTCGCATCGGTGCGCACCGAGCTGGCGCTGGCCGAGGTGCAACTCGCCGTGCGCCGCCCCGCCGAGGCGTTGCAGACCACGACGGCGCTGCTGGCCCGGCTGGACGAAGTCCAGGGCCAGCGCAGCCGCAGCTACCGCCAGGCGTTGGCGCTGGGTGCGCAGGCAGCGGCGCTGCAAGGCGATGCGCGCACCGCGAATGCGCTGCTGCAGCGCCTCACGCAGCAACCGGCACCGCCGTTCCCGTCGGCCGTGGAGCGCGCCGACTGCCAGCTGCTGCAGGCGCAGGCGCTGCAGACCCTGGGCCGCCGATCCGAAGCTGCGGCCCTCTCACGGCGCGTGCTGGGCGAGCTGAAGACGCAACACGCGCAAAGCCCGCGGCTGGCGTTGGCGCGGTCGCTGGCGGAAGGTTGAGTGGTTGCAGGTCGGCACGGCCTGGAACTTGCCCGTTCCGCAGCTTTCGAGCACGGCAGCCATTTCTCCAAGCGCCTGACGCGCGGCGGTGCACTCGGGAGCGGACGCTCCACGGGATGCAACGCTAGCGTGGAAAGCTCATGTCGGGGAGCTGGTTGTACGGCGGATTGGGTTGTTTGTCCGCAGGTAGAAACTCCGGCGCGGCAGACCCGATCGGGGAGAGCGAGTGGACATAGCGGTACATCGTCCGCAGGTCGTCATCGTTCATGTCACGGATTGACCACCATGGCATCGGCGGACGTGCGCGGGCCTGGCGCGCCACCAACAGCCACTGATCTTCGGACATGTCCCGCAGCAGCAGCCGAAGGTTGGGCGCGAATACGGTTCCATCCTTGCCTCTCCAACCGACCGGATTGCCCATGAGCCACCTGTCCTCGGGCACGGAACCTTCGGCGGCCACATACCCGGCGGTGTGGCAATTGTTGCAGTGAGACGTGACGACCAGGTATCTGCCCCGTTCGATGTCGGGCGCGGGAACGGCCGATGCGGGCAAGACCACCGCGACGATGCCGCCGATCGCCAGCAAACGCAAGTCAGGCAAGAAGGCTGCCGGCATGGGGAACTCCTTGAAGAGGGGGCGATGCTGCCTTGCCTATAGGTACGTCGTCGCGAGCGCATTCCGGACATCGTGCGCGACGCAACCGTGCCACCCAAAGACCGCGCGTGCAGAATCCTCTGCAATGCTCTCTCATTCCAACCCGAGCGGCGCGCCGATCCTGTACTCGTTTCGCCGCTGCCCCTACGCCATCCGCGCCAGGCTTGCCATCAAGGTTTCGGGCGTGCGGGTGGCGTTGCGCGAGGTGGTGCTGCGCAACAAGCCTGCGGCGCTCCTCTATGCCTCGGCCAAGGCGACGGTGCCCGTTCTGCAACTGCCCGATGGCCGCGTGCTGGAGCAAAGCCTCGAGATCATGCGCTGGGCTCTCGAGCAGCATGACCCGCAGCGATGGATCGGCCTGCAAGACCAGGAGGAAGCGCTCGAGTTGATCGCCCTGAACGACGGACTCTTCAAGCAGGCGCTCGATCGCTACAAATACGCATCGCGCCATCCCGAGCGACCCATGCACGCCTGGCGCGACGAGGCCGTCGAGCTGATGCTGGCGCCGTTGAATACGCGTCTTGCGGATCGTTCCTGTCTTCTGCGGGACACGCCCTCGCTGGCTGACATGGCCATCGCGCCGTTCATTCGGCAGTTTGCTGCGGTCGATCCTCGCTGGTTCGACACGGCGCCGCTCGAGCCGCTGCGAACATGGATGGATCGCATCGTGTCCTCCGAGTTGTTCGACTCGGTGATGCCCAGGTTCGCCGCGTGGCAGCCCGGCGATCCCGAAATCATTGTTTGAAGGCCAAGCCGGCGTCAGGGCACGAGAGAAAAGGTGACGTATCCGGCCCCCGCCTCTGCAATCTGCTTGATTCCCGACGTTCCCGCACTGATCGCGATGAACTTCAGGTGCCGTTCGATTTCCTTGGCGTGCTTCGCGAGCTCCAACGCCGCGGTCAACCGGTCGGCGGCATGAGGCGCCAATTCGCTGTAGGGCAGCTCGAGATCCGCTCCGGCTGTCATGAGCGAATTGAGGTAAGGGGCCTTGAAGGTGGTGTTGATCATCTGATGTCTCCTTTGTTTTCACGCAGCATAGCCCCGGATCGGGGCGAATCGCCGACGCCGAAGAGGTTCATCGCCGATTTGCGGGGGGTGCCGGGGCATGGGGCGTCGCTGGGGCATGGGGCGCGCTGGATCAGTCACGACTCACCCAGCGCGTACCGCAAGAACCGACACCCCGCAAACCGACACCCCGGAATCCGGCGACGACCAAAAAAAAGCCGCGGCACGAGTCGCGGCTTTTGCGCTTGCGCGGCGGCCCGAAGGCCAGCCATCACTGCCCGTCGGTCATCAGCTTCCCGCGGTTCAACAATTCCGAGATCACCTGCGCGTCGGTGGAGTTGGCCGCCAGGCCCATCGAGGCGCGCAGGTCGACGCCTTGCAGCACGATGGTCTGGTCTTCGTTGGTGGCCGC
>JACMOG010000909.1 GCA_014378125.1 Vitreoscilla sp.
CCCCAACACCCGCCGGTCCCACTCCGGCGCGGCGGGCAGCGACGGGGGGGGCGCCTCGCGGGGCGCCGGCTCCGACAACTTCACGCCGTCCGGCGGCAGCGACGACGGCGGCGGCTGGTAAACGGCAAACGGGGCCTCGGCCCCGTTTTCAATTGCTGCACCGAGGATCTTCGGGGCGGCGCAGGTCGTCCATCACGAAAAGTAGCGGCGGCATGTCGATCCGCGATTCGCGTCAGGCCCGGCGGCGTGCGAGCCGGCCGGCCGCGGGCATCGTCGCGGCCTCGATGGCCCCGACGATGCCAAACACCACAAACAAAATTGGCGGACTTCTTCCCCGGCGAATGTTGCCGTGGGCCGGCCGGGCGTGGAACGGCTAACCGGGCGAGTCTATTTTGTGAGGTCAAGGAGGAGCCGCGCCGCAGGCCGGCGGAGGACACGAACAAAACAGACTCGCCCGGTGAGTCGTGACTGACCCCGCGATGTCCCAAGGCACCACGCATCCGTGAATGACTAAGCGCGCACCGCAAACCTAAGCCCCCGCAGATCGACGATGAACCTCTTAATTCACCAGCCTTCGCTGCCCGGCTCCCCCTTGAACGGGCCTACCAGCTCCGGCGTGATCCAGCCGCCATAGAAGCCGCCCGGTTGCGGCGCCACCCGCGCGCCGCCCACGCTGCAATCGAGCGCGTGGCAATAGAACGCGACGGCGTCGCGCAGCGGTTCCGAGCCGGGCAACGGCCGCGGATAGCTCCAGGCCACCTTCGCCAAATGACGCGCGCCGTCGGAAAGCGACCAGTAGCGCGCCGGGCCCTTCCATTCGCACAGCGATTTGCCCTCGGCGGGCACCAGCAAGCCGGGGGCGATGTCTTCCAGCGGGATGTAGAAGCTGGGCGGATGCGCGGTCTCCAGCGCGCGAATGGTGCGCGTGCTGCGCGCCACCTCCAGGCCGCCCCAGCGGATGACCACCTCGCGTGGGTCGACCTCCAGCCGCGGCGGGCGCGGGTAGTCCCACACGGATTCCTGGGCGGCCGTGGGCGTGGCCGCGAACGCGGGGCGTGCCTGGCCGCGCCAATGCCAGTGGCCGCGCGCGGCGGCGAGGTCGTCGTCTTCGATCGGGAAGGGCAGTGAGCTCATGGCCCGCAGCGTACCGCGGGCATGTCTCCCGCACGTTTCGTGGGGTTGGTGGTGCGCTGCAGCAATGTTCGCCCCGGCTCGCGGGAGCCGTGGCGTAACGCATACCGCATACACTTCCGGTCGTCGATTTCTGTGAAGGTCCGGCGGTGGAGAGCGTGAAGATGATGGGTTCGGGCGTGGCGGTGCTGGCATACCTGCTGGGCTCGCTGAGCTTCGCCGTGATCGTCTCGAAGGCGATGCGGCTGGACGATCCGCGCTCCTACGGCTCGGGCAACCCCGGCGCCACCAACGTGCTGCGCAGCGGCAACAAGACCGCGGCCATCCTCACGCTGCTGCTCGACGCCCTCAAGGGCGTGGTGGCGGTGCTGTTGGCGCGCGCGCTGTCGGCCCGCTTCGGCTTCGGCGAGACCGTCATCGCCCTGGCCGGCCTGGCCGCCTTCCTGGGCCATCTCTACCCGGTGTTCTTCCGCTTCCAGGGCGGCAAGGGCGTGGCCACCGCGGCCGGCGTGCTGCTGGCGCTCAACGTGTGGGTGGGCCTGGCGAGCCTGGCCACCTGGCTGGTGATCGCCTTCGCCACGCGCTACTCGTCGCTGGCCGCGCTGCTGACTGCGCTGCTGGCGCCGGTCTACACCTTCTTCCTGATCGGCGACCCACCCGTCGTCGTGCTGGTGGCCGTCATGAGCGTGCTGCTGATCTGGCGGCATCGTTCCAACATCTCCAAGCTGTTGAACGGCGCCGAATCCAAGCTGGGCAGCAAGGCGAAGAAGCCCGGCGCCTGACCTCTTCCTTTTCCTTCGGAATTCTCCATGAGCGATATTCAACGATTCGACGTCGGCCCCCGCATCTCCGAGATGGCCGTGCACAACGGCGTGGCCTACCTCGCCGGCCAGGTGGCCTCCGACGCCACCCTCGACGCCAAGGGCCAGACCGCCGACGTGCTGGCGCAGGTCGACGCGCTGCTGGCCCGGGCCGGCACGGACAAGTCGCGCATCCTGATGGCGCAGATCTTCCTGGCCGACGTGGCCGCCTTCCCGGCGCTGAACGAAGCCTGGGCCGCCTGGGTGGCGGGTGGCAACACGCCGCCGCGCGCCACGGTGGAGGCCAAGCTGGCGAAGCCGGAGTGGAAGGTGGAGATCGTGGTGAAGGCGGCTGTCTAGGATCGCTTTGGTTTTAAGTGACGGTTGAACGCTTCGCGCGGGTCGGGTGCCCGCGCTGCGGAGCGACTGGCATGCACTTGGCTCGACTCCGCACGTGCGCCTTGAATCCGGCCTGGACGGCCGGATTCCGAGGGCTTCCGGTCAAGCTTCGTCCGCGCGGCGTTGGTGGGCCGCGCTCGGCGGCTTCGTAGTCGCGCCAGCAATGCCCTCGATGGCCCGGTGCTGCGTCTCTCCAAGTACATGCCCGCCGCACCGCTGGTTCACCCAGGCGGTTGGGACAAGATACTTCCTCCAACTTTTTAG
>JACMOG010000910.1 GCA_014378125.1 Vitreoscilla sp.
ATGAAGGCCGCCAACGCGCGATTCGCGCGCGAGCGCCTGCACGACGTCTCGGAGCGCGACGATCCCACCACGCTGCACCTGTGCGACCCGCGCGACGAGCCGCCGCAGCGCGATCCGCAGGCCCTCGCGCGCGACGCGCTCGCGGCGCTCGAGCCCGCGCTGCTGCCCGGCCTGCAGGGCTGGCTGCTGCCCGGCGAGGGCCAGGTGGACGGCGCCCGCCTGCTGCCTGCGCTGGTGGCAGAGAGCCCCGGCGTCAGGTGGCATTGGGGCCAGCGCGTGACGCAGGTCGAGCCGCACCTGCTGCACGTGGCCGGCCAACGCCCCGTGCCGGTGGACTTCGCCGTCGACACCCGCGGGCTAGGCGCGCGCGGCACGCCGGCGCTGCGCGGCGTGGGCGGCGAGCTGCTGTGGCTGCACGCGCCCGGACTCGAGCTGCGCCGTCCGGTGCGCTGCATCCACGCCCGCCACCGCGTCTACCTGGTGCCGCGCCACGGCGACCTGGTGATCGTGGGCGCCACCGAGATCGACAGCGAGGACACGTCGCCCGTGAGCGTGCGCAGCACCCTGGAGCTGCTGTCGGCCGCGCACAGCATCGTGCCGCAGCTCGCCGAGGCGCGCATCGTGCGCACCGACACCCACCTGCGCCCCGCCACGCCCGACCAGCGCCCGCACCTTCACTGCGAGCCCGGGCTCGTCCGCCTCAACGGCCTGTTCCGGCACGGCTTCCTGCTGGCGCCGGCACTCATCGAGGAAGCGCTGGAGCGCACCGGCCTGATGCTGGGCGCGCGCCGCAAGGAGACCGCCCATGCATGAAGGAGACGACGTGTTCGCGCCCGTGCGCGCGGCGGCCGCCAACGTCATCGTCAACGGCCAGCCGCACGGCTGGCGCCTGGGGATCACGGTGGCCGACATCCTCGCCGGACGCGGCGACGACGGCGACGCCGTGGCCACCGCGGTCAACACCCGCTTCGTGCCGCGCGACGCGCGAACCGAGACGCCGCTGTGGCCCGACGACCGGCTGGTGGTGTTCTCGGCCATCGTCGGAGGATGACGATGCGGCTCGACTTCTCCGCCGCCGCGCCGTCGCCGTGGCGCGTGTACGGCCAGCGCCTGGACAGCCGCTTCCTGATCGGCAGCGCCGGCTATCCGTCGCCCGCCGTGCTGGCCAACGCCATCACGGCCTCGGGCGCGCAGGTGGTCACCGTGGGCCTGAAGCGCGAACTCGCGGGCGACGCCGTACCGCCGGCCGGCGACGCCATCGCGATGCTGCGCGCCGTGTGCGAGACCACCGGCGCGCGCCTGCTGCCCAACACCGCCGGCTGCCGCAGCGCGCGCGAGGCGGTGCTGCTGGCGCAGATGGCGCGCGAGCTGTTCGACACCGCCTGGATCAAGCTGGAGGTGATCGGCGACGAGCACACGCTGCAGCCCGACCCGTTCGAGCTGGTGGACGCCGCGGCGCAGCTGACGCAGCTCGGCTTCCACGTGTTTCCCTACTGCACCGACGACCTGGTGGTGTGCCGCCGCTTGCTGGCCGCCGGTTGCGAGGTGCTGATGCCGTGGGCCGCGCCCATCGGCTCGGGCCAGGGCGTGCTCGATCCCACCGCGCTGCGCACGCTGCGCGCCCGGCTGCCGGGCGTGCCGATGATCGTCGACGCCGGCCTGGGCGCGCCGTCGCACGCGGCGTTCGCCATGGAGCTGGGCTACGACGGCGTGCTGCTGAATTCGGCGGTGGCGCAGGCCGTGGATCCGCCGCAGATGGCGATGGCCTTCGCCCACGCGATCGCCGCCGGCCGGCTGGGCTACGAGGCCGGGCTGATCGCGCCCCAGGACATGGCGCGTCCCAGCACGCCGTGCGGCAACGAGCCGATCCTCGTCGATTGAGGAATCGTGGCCATGACGCTCGAAGACATCCCGCCCGCGACCGCGCGCCGTCCCGTGGTGTGGACGATCGCCGGCACCGACAGCGGCGGCGGCGCCGGGCTGCAGGCCGACACCCGCGCGCTCGACGCCTTCGGCGCGCACGCCGCCTGCGCGGTGGCCGCCGTCACGGCGCAGCATTCGCTGGCCGTCACGCGCGTGGGACCGGTACACCCGGACGTGCTCGACGCGCAGCTCGCCGCGCTGGCCGACGACATGCCGCCCGACGCGATCAAGACCGGCCTCGTCGGCAGCCTCGAGAACCTGCGCGTCGTCGTGGCCTGGGTGCGCCGCCTGCGCGAGCGCCATCCCGACCGCGCGATCCCGCTGGTGGTCGACCCCGTGTTCGGTGCCACCACCGGCGCAGCCTTCGCCGACGAGGCGCTGCGCCATGCGTACCGCACCGAGCTGCTGCCGCTGGCCACGCTCGCCACGCCCAACGTGGCCGAGGCGCGCGCGCTGGTGCCGTCGTCGCAGCTGCTGGGCCCCGAGGCGCTGGCGCGCGCGTGGCGCGCGTTCGGCGCGCGGGCGGTGGTGGTCACCGGCGGCGACGGCAACCGGCTGGACGAGGACGAGCTGGAGCAGCTGTCCACCTCGCGGCTGGCCTCGCGCCTGGCCGAGATCGACGCACGCGCGGCGTGGGCGCACGACTGGCTGGACGCCGACCACGGCCTGCGCAGCCGCGGCTGGCTGGCCTCGCGCCGCATCGAGACCGAGCACGACCACGGCACCGGCTGCGTGTTCGCGTCGTCCGCGGCCGCCGCGCTGGCCCACGGCTTCGTGGCCGCCGACGCGGTGGTGCTGGCCAAGATGGCCACCAGCGAGGGCCTGCGCCATGGGTATGCGGCCGGCACCGGCGCCGGCCCGGTGGCGCCGCGCGCGGGCTTCGCGAGCCGGCTCGACAACCTGCCCGCGCTCAATCCCCTGCCGCACACGCCCTCGCGCTTCGCCTTCCCGACCCTGCCCGCGTCCACGCGCGGTCTCTACGCCATCGTCGACAGCAGCGACTGGGTGGCCCGCGTGCTGGCCGACGGCGTGCGCCTGGTGCAACTGCGAATCAAGGACGCGCCCGGTGACGTGCTGGTGCGCGAGATCCGGACCGCGGTGGCCCTGGCCCGCGCCAGCGGCGCCACGCTGGTCGTCAACGACCATTGGGAGCTCGCGCTGGAGCTCGGCGCGCACGGCGTGCACCTGGGCCAGGACGACCTGGCGGGCGCCGACATCGACGCGCTGCATCACGCCGGACTGCTGCTGGGCATCAGCACGCATTCGTACTGGGAGGTGTGCCGCGCCCGCGCGCTGCGCCCCAGCTACATCGCCTGCGGGCCGATCCACGCGACCACGCTCAAGGCGATGCCGTGGATCCCGCAGGGCGAGGCCAACCTGGCCTACTGGTGCGGCCTGCTCAGCGATACGCCCGTGGTGGCGATCGGCGGCATGGACGCGCCGCGCGCCCGCGCCGCGATGGCCGCCTCCGCATGGGCGGTGGCGGTGGTGGGCGCGATCACGCGCAGCGACGATCCGCGCGGCGCGATCGCGGCACTGCGCACGGCGACGGAGGGATCGCCCACGCGCGCCCGCGCGCCGGCGTTCGCGCGCACGACGCTGGCCCACGATCGGCGTCAGGCACCTTCGGAGCCCGGCCCCTGACCCTTCACCACCGCCCGCTCGCGCAGATCGACCCGGTACACCCTGCCACGCTCGTCGGTGACTCGCAGCAGGCCCGACGGCTCCAGCGTCAGCTCTTCGATGAACAGGTCTTGCTTGTCTGTCTCGCGCTTGTCGTCGTACACGATGTCATAGACCTTGAGGAGCCAGGCTTCGTTGTCGGTGATGGCGTCGTAGGCGGCGATGTAGCCGCCATTCTGGTCGAGCCCCCGCGCGCGACCCCAGGCAAGGGCCTCGATGCGCACGCCGCCGCTCAGCACGGCGGCGGGTTCGGGGACTTCGCTGCGTTCCTTGTCATGCTTGTCGCTCATGTCGTTGCCTTCGCACGGTCTGCGAGCGCGCGAGAGACTGGCGCGGGCGCGCGCCCAGACTACGCCTGGACGCGCCCGGGCACCATCCCCCTGCTTTTGGTTCATCGTCGATCTGCGGGATGCTTTGGTTTGCGGTGCGCGTTCAGTCAGTCAGTCAGTCACGATGCATGGGGCGTAGGACATCGCTGGGTCAGTCACGACTCACCGGGCAAGTCTCTTTTGTTCGTGTCCCCCGCCGGCCTGCGGCGCGGCTCCTCCTTGACCTCACAAAAGAGACCCGCCCGGTTCGTCGTTCCACGCCCGGCCTGCCTGCAGACAACATTCGCAGGGGAATATTCCGCGAATTTGTGAGGTGGTCTTGGCATCGTCGGGC
>JACMOG010000083.1 GCA_014378125.1 Vitreoscilla sp.
CTCGGCGGCTACGCCTGGGCCCCGGCCCCGCCGCTGGCGCCGCCCGGAACGGGGTCGGCCAACGCCAATGCGGCGCCCGCCGACGACGCGGCCTCGTCCGCCGAGCCGGCCCCGCTGCTGCCGCCGCCCAGCAAGAACGGCATCCAGTTCTGAGCCCGCGGGCCGCACGCCGGCGCCCCCACGCGCGGCCGGCGGCGGCGCCCGACGTATCCTTGTGACCATGGCGATCTCCTGGCTGCAAGCCGGCACCCCGTTGCCACCCACCTCCAGCGCGCTGGACGACCGCACGGACGCGCCCGGCCTGCTGGCGGCCGGCGGCGACCTGCGGCTCGAGCGCCTGCGCGAGGCCTACTCGCACGGCGTGTTTCCCTGGTACGGCCCGGGCCAGCCGGTGCTGTGGTGGTCGCCCGACCCGCGCATGGTGCTGCGCACCGACCAGTTCAAGCTGTCGCACTCGCTGCGCAAGACGCTGCGGCGCTTTTTGCGCGCGCCCGGCTGCGAGCTGCGCATCGACCACGACACGCCGCGCGTGATGGCGCACTGCGCGCAGACCCCGCGCGACGGCCAGGACGGCACCTGGATCGTGCCCGAGATGCAGGCCGCCTACGCCGCCTGGGCGCGCGCCGGCAGCGTCCACAGCGTCGAGACCTGGATCGACGGCGAGCTGGTGGGCGGCCTGTACGGCGTCAACCTGGGCCGCATGATGTTCGGCGAGTCGATGTTCTCGCACTGCACCGACGCCTCCAAGATCGCGCTGGCCGGCCTCGTGGCCTTCTGCCGCTTCCACCACATGCCCGTCATCGACTGCCAGCAGGCCACCGGCCACCTGGCCAGCCTGGGCGCGGCCCCGCTGCCGCGCGCCGAGTTCGAAGACCTGCTCGCCGCGCTGGTGCCGCGCACGCCGGAGCCCGTCTGGGCCTATGATTTCCGCATGTGGCGCACGCTCGACCTGGGAATCCCGGTCGACGCCGCCGCCGCCGAAGCCGTCCCCACCCCCCACTTCACCCCGTGACCCATCCGAAGGAAGCGCCCTTCGCGTCGCTGCAGTTCTACGCAACGGCGCCCTACCCGTGCAGCTAGCTGCCCGGGCGCATGGCGCGCTCGCAGGTGGCCACGCCCGGGCACCTGATCCACGCCGAGGCCTATTCGGCGCTGGTGCCCACCGGGTTCCGGCGCAGCGGCGTGTTCACCTACCGCCCCTACTGCGACCGCTGCCGCGCCTGCGTGCCCATGCGCGTGCCGGTGGACGGCTTCGAGCCGTCGCGCAGCCAGCGTCGCGCCTGGACGGCCCACGCCGGCCCCAAGGTGCGCGTGATGCGCCGGGCTTTCGTGCCCGAGCACTACGACCTTTACCTGCGCTACCAGGCCGGCCGCCACGCCGGGGGCGGCATGGATCACGACAGCGTCGACCAGTACACCCAGTTCCTGCTGCAGAACCGCGTCAACACCCGCCTGATCGAGTTCCGCGACCCCGACGACGGCCCCGCCCCCGGCGCGCTGCGCATGGTGGCCATCGCCGACATCCTCAGCGACGGACTGTCGGCCGTCTACACCTTCTACGACCCCGACGTGCGCGGCAGCTTCGGCACCTACGCCGTGATGTGGCAGATCGAGCAGGCGCGCTCGCTCAAGCTGCCCTACCTGTACCTGGGCTACTGGATCGCCGAGAGCCCCAAGATGGCCTACAAGATCCAGTTCAAGCCGTTCGAGACGCTGGTGGACGGGCGGTGGCAGTGGGGCGAGGCCGACGCCGCGGCACCCGCCGCGGGCTGATCCGCCGTTCGTCGCGCGAGACGGCGTCTGGTCGGGCGCCGCCTGCGGCCCGTCGCCTGGGCGGAGACACGTGCTGCGTGC
>JACMOG010000911.1 GCA_014378125.1 Vitreoscilla sp.
AGCGGCTGGCGCAGCGCCTGCGAGACGTCGGTGCGCGCCTGGTCACGCGCGGCGTCGTCGGAGAGCCAGACGAAGTCGGGGCCGCCGCGGGCGCCGACCTCGGCCCGGGCCGCCGCGACGTTGTCGTGGATGGCCGGGGCGGCGCAGCCGGCCAGCAGCGCGTGCGCGCCGGCGGCCAGCGCCGAGGCGGCGATGGGATGTGTCGAACTCATGGGATCCTCGTCCTGGAAGCGAGCCCGCGCGCGACGGCGCGGGCGGTCGCGCCACGCCCGCGGGCGCGACGACTCGATTCAGGCGAGGTGTCGAGGAGGGCGGTCGGTGCCGCCGGTGAGGAACTGCGGCGCGCCGGCCTGGGCCGCGTCGCGTTTGAATGTCGCCCAGCGCGCGGCCACGGGCGCCACGGCCAGCAGCAGCGCCGGCTCCGCCGCGATCGGGCCGCAGCAGGCGCCGCAGCCGGACTTGTCGACGGCGGGGTCGTGGCAGTGCATGGCCGCCGCGTCCATCGTGCTGCCGTCCGGCATCGTCATCACGTGCGACGCCGGATGCGACCGTGCCCCCATGGCCGTTGCCGCCGCCGCGCCCTGGATCGGGAGTGCCAGCGCGAGAAGCTACAGCATCAGGAGGCGCAGGAAACGTCGCATGCCGTCAGTCTATCAATGTGCGCCGTGCACCCGGTCGATCAGCGCGGCGTCCCATGCATGCACGGTGGTCGACTGCTCGCCCAGTCCGGCGATGCCCAGGCGCAGCGTGTCGCCGGGCTTGAGGAAGCGCTGGCGGCCCATGCCGACCCCCGCCGGCGTGCCGGTGGCGATGAGGTCGCCCGGCTCCAGCGTCATGAAGCGGCTCACGTAGCTCACCAGCTGCGCGACGGTGAACACCATGTTGGCGGTGCTGCCGTCCTGCATGTGCTCGCCGGACACGTCCAGCCAGAGCCCGAGCTTCTGTGGATCGGGCACCTCGTCGGCCGTCACCAGCCACGGCCCCACCGGACCGAAGGTGTCGCAGCCCTTGCCCTTGTCCCAGGTGCCGCCGCGCTCCAGCTGGAATGCGCGCTCGGACACGTCGTTGACCACGCAGTAGCCGGCCACGTGCGACAGCGCGTCGGCCTCGGACACGTAGCGGGCGCGCGTGCCGATCACCACGCCCAGCTCCACCTCCCAGTCGCCCTTCTCGGCGCCCTGGGGCAACACGATCGGGTCGTTGGGACCGGTAAGCGCGCTGGCCGTCTTCAGGAACAGGATGGGCTCGGTGGGCAGGGCCATCTTCGCCTCGGCCGCGTGATCCTTGTAGTTCAGGCCGATGCACACGAACTTGGACATGCCGTGCCACGGCACCGACAGCCGCGTGCCCGGCGCCACCACCGGCAGCGTGGGGGTCTCCACCGAGCGAAGCCGCGCGAGGCGGGCCGGCGCGAGGTCGGCGGCGCAGATGTCGCCGATCTGGGCGCTCAGGTCGCGGATCACGCCCAGGTCGTCGACGAGTCCGGGTCGTTCATGGCCGCGCGGGCCGTGGCGTAGCAGTTTCATGCGGGCTCCTTGGTTCGCGACGATGATGCCATCGCGCCGCGTGCCCGCGCCCGAGCACGGTCTTGGGAGCTCCTGGCCCTAGCTGAGCAGCGCGGACAGCTGGTCGGGATGGATGTGCAGTCCGACCAGGCCTGCCACGCCCATCAGCACGCCGAATGACGATGGCACCAGGCTCAGCGCGTAGAGCCACATCAGTTGCGTCAGCGACGAGACGGCGAGCATCGAGATGGCGATGGCCAGCAGCGCGTCCGACAGGTCGAACTGGTCGTCGCGGTAGTTCAGCGCGTCGTAGTTCTTCTGGTCGCCCTGGGCCTGGGCCAGCACGTCCTGCTTCTTCTGCGCCTGGTCCTTGGCCACCTGGTCGTACCTCGCGATCGCCTCGCCGTACGCGAGCTGCGCCGGAGCCGGCTGCGACGCTTGCTGCAGCCGCAACTGCGTGGCCGCGGCCTCGGCGATCTCCTGGCGCACGTTGCGCGCCTGGTAGTACGACCAATGGTCGATCTTGTCGGCCTGCGCCTGCTGCATGGCCTGGCAGATGTTGTCGTCCTTGATCTTGCAGATGCCCATGAAGGTGGCCAGCAGGGCCACGGTGATCGCCACCGCGGCGTTCAGGCGCGCGCGCCGGCGGTGCGCGGCGTCGGAGGCGCTGTCCTCGAAGGCGGAGGGTTCGGCGACCATTTCGAGGGGATCGAGATCCATGGCGGGGTTCATTTCTGGGCGAGGGGACGTAGGATTGGACATCACGAGGCTGAACGGAGGCTGCCGGCCCCGGCCACGTCACCTCGGCGAAGTATGCTTGCGCCATGTACGTGCCCTTCTTCGGCCTGAAGCAGAAACCCTTCTCGATCGCGCCCGACCCGCGTTACCTCTTCATGAGCGAGCGCCATCGGGAGGCATTGGCGCACCTGCTGTACGGCGTGCAGGGCGGGGGCGGGTTCGTGCTGCTCACCGGCGAGATCGGCGCGGGCAAGACCACGGTGTGCCGCTGCTTCCTCGAGCAGATCCCGCCGCGTTGCAACGTGGCCTACATCTTCAACCCGAAGCTGTCGGCGCAGGAGCTTCTGATCACGGTGTGCCACGAGTTCGGCATCAAGTTCCCGGCGTTGACGCCGGCGGGCTCGCCGCCCACGCTCAAGGACTACGTCGACGGGCTCAACGAGTACCTGCTGCGCACGCACTCGGTCGGCCAGAACAACGTGCTGATCATCGACGAGGCACAGAACCTGTCGCCCGACGTGCTCGAGCAACTGCGCCTGCTCACCAACCTGGAAACCAGCGAGCGCAAGCTCCTGCAGATCGTGCTCATCGGCCAGCCCGAGCTGCGCGGCATGCTCGCGCGGCCCGAGCTCGAGCAACTGGCCCAGCGCGTGATCGCGCGCTACCACCTCGACGCGCTGTCCGAGAAGGAGACCACGCAGTACATCTCGCACCGCCTGGCGGTGGCCGGCCTGAAGGGCGCGCTGCCGTTCGACGCAAGCGCGCTGCACCGCATCCACCAGCTCACGCGCGGTGTGCCGCGACGCATCAACCTGCTGTGCGA
>JACMOG010000084.1 GCA_014378125.1 Vitreoscilla sp.
GCGCAGCAGCGCGCCGAGACCATAGAGCGCCGCGCGCAGCGCGAACCCGGCCACCGTCACCAGGTCGTACAGCAGCACGCCCCTGTCGCCGCGCATGTGGCGGTAGAACTGGCGCGGGCCCTTCAGCGAGGACAGCATCACGCTGGCCTCCTGCTGCTTCATGCTCTCGCCCTGGTAGTGCACGATGGAGGCCGCCGGCGTGTAGACCACGCGGCCGCCGGCCATCTTCAGGCGATGGCACAGCTCCATGTCCTCGCCGTACATGAAGTAGTGCGGGTTGAACAACTGGCCGCCGAGCGCGCTGGCGCGCAGGATCATCACGGCACCCGAGACCCAGTCCACGTCGATGTCGTGGGCCACGTCGCGGTCGAGGTACAGCGGCATCGGCCGCCAGCGGGGAGGCAACAGCCGGTCGACGAAGAAGTAGTGGTTGACCACGTTGGCCAGGCGCGGATACGCGCCGCCGGTCCAGCGCTGCAGGCTCAGGTCGGCGTTGAGCAGGCGGCAGCCCATCACGGCCGCGTCCGGCGTCTCGTCCATGTGGCGCACGAGTGCCGCCAGGGCGCCGGGCAGCACGCGCGTGTCGGGATTGAGCAGCAGCACGTACCGGCCGTGGCACAGCGGCAGCGCCTGGTTGTTGGCGCGGCCGAAGCCGACGTTGTCGGTGTTGGCGATCAGCGGCAGCTGCGGGAACTCGGCGCGCACCATCTCCACGCTGCCGTCGTGCGAATCGTTGTCCACCACGATCAGCTCGAGCCGCCCGGGCGGGATGCCGCCGTCGGCCAGCGTGGAGCGCAGGCACTCGCGCAGCAGCTCGCGCACGTTCCAGTTGACGACGATGATGCTGACGTCGATGTCGTTCATGGCTTGACCGCCGGCGGCGCCGCGGCGCCCACGATGATACGCGGCTTGGGCCACAGCACGAGCGAGCGATCGGGCACGTCGCTGGTGACCAATGCGCACGGGCCCACGTGCACGCCGTCGCCGATGCGCACCGGTCCGAGCACCTTGGCGCCGAACGCGAAGACGACGTCGTCGCCCACCACCGGATAGCCGGGGCCGCCGCCGATGTCGTCGGTACCGAAGCCGCCGCCACAGCCGCCGTCGCCCTGGATGGTGACGCGCGCGCCAACGCGGCCGAACACGTTGACGCCGGTGGCGTGCGCGATGAGCGCGGACGGCCCGATCGACGTGGTGGGCGGGATCTCGGCGCGCGTGAGGTACAGCGCGAACAGGCTCACGAAGCGCGCCGTCTTCTGCCAGCCGCGCAGGTACAGGTGGCGCGACAGGCGGAACCAGAACAGCGCCTGCATGCCGGGCAGCAGGAAGTAGTAGACGCGCCGCATGAACGACGCCGCCTCCTCGTTGTGCGACACGATGCGCGACAGGTCGGAGCGGATCAGCGCGCGCGTCTGCGCCCACGTCAGCGTCTCGGTGCTCACGTGCGGCGGCGCGGGGGCGGCAAAGGGCAAAGGCAAGGTCTCGGTCATCGCTTGGCGGCGCGGCGGGTCGCGGCGAAGCGCTCCGCCACGTCGAGGTAGAAGGCTTCCTGCGCGGCGGCCACGGTGTCCCAGTCGTACTGGCGGGCCCAGGCGCGCGCCGCGTCGCCGCGCGCGTCGAGCTCGGCGTCGGAGGCGGCCAGCAGCGTCGACAGCGCCGCGGCGTAGGCGTCGACGTCGTAGGGCGGCACGCGCGGGCAACCCGGCGCGGCCACCTCGTTCATCGGCGCGCGATCCCACACCACGGCCACGCGCGCGGCGGCGTTGGCCTCGGCCAGCGTCATGCCGAAGGTCTCGTCGCGCGAGGGCATGGCCACCACGCGGCAGTCGCGCAGCAGCTGCAGCCGGCGCGCGGCGTCGTAGCCTCCGGCCAACGTCACCCAGGCGCGCAGGCCCAGCTGGTCGACCAGCGCCTCGAGCGCGGGGCCGTCCTGCACGGTGCCGGCGATGGTCAACGGCGGACGCCGAGCCTCGGGAATGCGCGCCAGGGCCTGCAGCAGCAGGTCGAGGCCCTTCGCGCGGATCTCGGTGCGGCCCAGGAACAGCACGCCGCGTCCGCGGCCGACCGACACCGGTGCCATGCCGAACAGCGCGTCGTCCACGCCGTTGGGAATGACGCGACAGTCGGCGCCGGGCGCGCGCGCCGCGATGCGTTCGCGCATCGCCTCGGTAAGCACCACGAAGTGGTCGTAGAGGCGCACCCCGTACTCCTCGCCCCAGTGGAACGGCAACTTCAGCCAGTCGGTGTACTTGCGGGCGAAGAACCACTGCACCGACGCGATCATCGGCCGGTCGCGGCGACGGAACAGCGGCGTCCAGGTGGCCGAGGCCGGCGGCATGAAGTCCTCCACCAGCAGGTCGTGCTCGAAGCGGCGCACGGCGCGCGGCAGCGCCAGCGCGAAGGTGATGTGGTGCGACGACCCGTGATCGCCCACACGCCGGCCCAGGCGCACGTAGCGCACGCCCTCGCGCACGAGCTCGGGCGTGGAGCCGGGGAAGGTGGGCGTCAGCACCGTTACCTCGTGGCGGCGCGCCAGTCGACGGCAGATCTCGAAGGTGCGCACGGGTCCGCCGCCGGCCAGCGGGTTGGCCAGGTCATCGGGATCGAGATGGAGAATGCGCATCCCCTCACCTTCCGAACAACGCGGCGATGCGCTGGCGCGCCCCGACGATGTCGCGCAGCTTCAGCGCGCCGCTGGCCACCAGCACCAACAGGTAGGCCGACAGCGCGCCCGCGAACGCGACCAGCGCGCCCGACGCCACGGTGAACGCCAGCACCGCGATGCCCACCGCGGCGGCCAGCAGCACGCGGGCGAGGTCGCGCGCGAGATGTTGCAGCGCCAGTAGCCGCACCAGCCAGCGCACGCGGTAACCCACGCGGCAACAGGTGGCCAGCGTCACCGCCATCGCGGCCCCGGTGGCGCCGAAGCGCGGCACCAGCACGGCCATGCCGCCCACCAGCACGGCCACCGCCAGCGACAGCGCGCCCAGGTCGTGCGCCTGCGCCTTCGCGGCCATCATCGTGGACGACAGGATCTGGTCCAACGTCATCAACACCGCGCAGAAGATGAGCCAGCGCAGCACCGACGCGGCCGGCGCCATCTCGGGCCGGTACAGCAGGTGGATGAGCGGCTCGGCCAGCGCGGCCACGCCGAGGGCGACCACGAAGCCCACGCCCAGGCTCAGGCGCATCGCCAGCACCAGCACGCCCTGGAAGTAGTCGCGGTCGGATGCGAACAGGCGCGCCAGCGTGGGCATCACCGACAGCGCGGCGATGGTGGGCAGCATCAGCGACGCGTCGTACAGGCGCGAGGCCGCGGCATACACGCCGGCCTCGTGCAGGCCCGCCATTCGCGACAGGGCCAGGATGTCGATGCGGCCAGACACCGCGGCCAGCAGCCCGATGCCCAGGAAGATGGGCACCTCGTGCCACTGGCGGCGCTGGAGGGCGCGGGTCACCTCACGCGGATCGAAGCGCGGCAGCAGCGGATGGAAGCGGTAGGCCACGGCGACGGCGCAGCGCAGCACGAGGAACACCGCGAAGACACCCGTGAGGCCGTAGCCCAGCGAGACGGCCAGCAGCGCGAAGCCGGTGCGCAGGAGGGTCTCGACGAACTGCACGCGGGCGATGTCGGCCACGCGCTCCAGGCCCAGCAGCGTGGACTCCGAGACCAGCGTCGACGCGGTGGGCAGCAGCGACAGGCCCAGCAGCAGGAACGGCGTGCGCAGTTCGTCGCCATAGCTGGCCGGCCCGGCGATGGCGATCAGCAGCGTGATCACCACCGCCACCGGCGCCGCGAACACCAGCGCGTTGCTCGCCTCGCGGCCCACGTGCTCGCGCTCGGTGGCCGCGCGCCGCGTGAGGGCCGTCGACAGGCCCAGCAGCGGCATCAACGCCGACATGTAGAACACGTTCATCAGCAGCGAGTAGCCGCCCAGCGCCGCGGTGCCGAGCCGATGCGACAGCATCCAGAACAGCGCGTAGTTGAGCACCGCCATGCCCACCCGCGCGCCCATCGCCGAACCGAGCGCGTGCGACAGGCTGCCCGGCTTCATGCGGCGGCCCGCCAGGGTTCGGGCGTCGCGGCGTCGGGCTCGATCGGCAGCGCGGCCTGGTCGGCCTCGGCGCGCCGTTTCATCAGGCACAGCGCCTGCAAGGTGCCGGCCGTCAGCCAGATCATGAACAGGCGGATGTCGGCGTAGAAGTTGTCGGATGCCAGGAACAGCACCTGCGTGACCAGCGCGCCCGACAGGCCCGCCGCCATCGCGAAGGCCGTGGGATCGCGCCATGCCGCCCAGGGCCGCGGCTGCAGCACCAGGCGCAGCAGCAGCCACGCGAAGAACAGCATCGCCGGCAGGCCCAGCTCGGCGGCCACCAGCAGGTAGTGGTTGTGCACCACGAGCTGCAGCAAGGCTTCCTGATACTCCTGCGACACGTTGGCGAACGCGGGCGCGATGTACTCGTAGGCGGCGCGGTTGTAGCCGCCGTAGCCCACGCCCACCCACGGGTGCGCCTCGATGATGGTGAAGGCCTGGTCGGTGAGCAGCAGGCGCGATTCGGTGGATCGGTCGTCGGGCGCGGTCAGGCGCAGCAGCAGCTGCGGGTACACCGACACCACCGCCACCAGCGCGAACGTGCCCGCCACCGCCATCTGGCCGATGTGCCGCCGCGTGAGCAGGCCGTGGCGAAGATGGCGCCACACCACCCAGGCGCCGCCCAGCACCGCCGCGGCCCAGCCGCCGCGCGACAGCGTCAGCAGCA
>JACMOG010000085.1 GCA_014378125.1 Vitreoscilla sp.
CCTGGGCGACTGGCTGGCCGATCCGGCCCGGGTGCACGACTGGGTGGCCGAGGGCCGGCGCTGGGCACTGAAGGCGGTGGGACTGTTCGACGATGACCGCATGCGCCGCGCCACGCTGGCGCTGGTGGTGGCCCAGGCGCGCCGCTGGAACAGCGCGGCCACCGCCGCCGAGGTGCTGTCGCTGCTGACCCAGGGCGGCCGCCACCACGAGCTGCTCGACGTCGGCCTCCAGAAGATCGGCGGCTTCCTGGCCGAGGACGAGGTGAAGGCGCGCGTGTCCGAGCTGATGGTGCGCCACGCGCGCAAGGAGTGGCCCAAGGTGATCGGCATGGTCGAGCTGGTGACGCCGGTGGCGCGCATGGCCGACGGCCTGGCCGACCGTCTGAGCGCGTCGGTGCTGGGCGAGCTGCGCGACGTGCTGGCCCAGCCCGACCACCCGGTGCGCCTGCGCTACGACCGCTGGCTGGCCGAGTTCATCGAGAGACTGCGCCACGACGCGGCGCTGGTGGCCGCGTTCGAGAGCGTGAAGGAGCGCGGCCTCGCCGATCCCGCGGTGCTCGACTACGCCGGCCAGGTGTGGAACGACGTCAAGGCCCTGCTGCAGGACGACCTGGCCGACCCGCAATCCGCGCTCGCCGACCACGTGGCCCAGGCGATGCGCGACGTGGGCCAGCGCCTGCGCGACGACGAGAGCCTGCGCGCGTCGCTCAACGAGCATCTGATGTCGGCCGCCTCGCAGTTGGCCATCAACCTGCGCGCGGGCGTCACCACCCACATCGCGCAGACGATCAAGGACTGGGACGACCGCCAACTGGTCGACGAGCTCGAGCTGAGCGTCGGGCGCGACCTGCAGTTCATCCGCATCAACGGCACGGTGGTAGGCGGCCTGGCCGGGCTGGCCCTCCACGCGTTGCGTCAGCTGGCCGGCTGAGTCCGCTTCAGTGCACGGTGCGACCGCGCGCGGGGGCATACACTGCCCCTTCGGACGTGGCAGGGCGCATCGCACATGGGATTCTTTGCGAAGAGGGGGTCTGACAAGACGCGGTTGCACATCGTGCGGCTGTTGCCCGCCGTGGCGGTGATCGCGGCGGTGGCCGCGCTGGCGGGCGCCGCCATCGTGCGCGACTTCCGCCAGGAGCGCGCCCAGGCCGCGGCGCGGCTCGAGTCCGTGGCCGAGCTGCGCGCCACGCAGGTGCAGGCGTGGCTCGACCGCCACATGAGCTTCGCGCATTTCCTCGACGACAGCACGGCGTTCGCCGACCAGTACACGAAGTGGCAGGACCACGGCGACCAGGAGGCCGGCAGGCTGCTGATGGCGCGCGCCATCGATTCGCGCCATGCCGACGGCGCCGACAGCGCGCTGGTGGTCGCCCCCGACGGCCGGGTGCTGGCGCGCGAGCACGCGTCGGACGCCAGCCAGGCCAACCCCGAGCTGATGAAGACGCTGCAGCAGGCGCTGGCCATCGGCGACGCCACCGCCTCGAGCATCTACGACCGACCCGGCGCCAAGCTGCCGCAGCGGCTGGACATCGTCATCCCCCTGCTCAAGACGGGCAGGCCGGCGCATGGTGCCCTGGTGCTGCGCGTCGATCCGCAGCGCTCGCTGTTTCCCACGCTGGCCAACTGGCCGGTGCCCAGCCAGACGGCCGAGGCGGTGCTGTGGGACCGCGTGGGGGACCGCATCGTCAACATCAGCGAGGTGCGTCACCGGCGTGGCAGCCTGGGCACCATCAGCGAGCCGCTGAGCACCTCGACGCTGCCTGTCGCCCGCGCGGCGCGCGGCGAGCTGGCCGCCGGCGTCGCCATCCGCGGCGTCGACTACTGGGGCCAGGACACGCTGTTCTGCGCCCGCCCGGTGGCCGGCACCGACTGGTGGCTGGTGGCCAAGATCGACATGGCCGAGGTCGACGCGCCCGCCTGGGAACGCGCGCGCGAAACAGCGCTGGCGGCGCTGCTCGCGTTGCTGGGCGCGGCCCTGGCCGGCCGGGTCTGGTCGCAACGCCGGCTGGTGCGCGCGGCGCAGCAGGAGCGCCACGAACAACGCGAACGCCTGCGCGCGCTGGCGCTGCTGGAGGCGATCGCCCG
>JACMOG010000912.1 GCA_014378125.1 Vitreoscilla sp.
AACATCGGAATCATCGGCGCCGGCCACATCGGCAGCGCGCTTGCCGTGCGGCTCACCAGCCTCGGCCATTCGGTCTGCATCGCCAACTCCCGCGGCCCCCAAACGTTGAAAGACGTGGCTCAAAAGACCGGCGCCAGGGCGGTGACCGCCCAGGAGGCGGCTCCCCATGGCGACATCGTCGTGGTGACCATCCCGCTGAAGAACATTCCCGACCTGCCCAAGGACCTGTTCTCGGGCGTGGCCGCCGACATCCCCGTCATCGACACGAGCAACTACTACCCCTTGCTGCGCGACGGCCAGATATCGGAGCTTGAATCCGGAGACCTGACCGAGAGCGAATGGGTGCAGCGGCACCTGGGTCGCCCCGTGGTAAAGGTGTTCAACAACATCTACGCCGATCATCTGCAGAACAAGGGCCTGCCCGCCGGCACGCCCGGCCGCATCGCCCTGCCCGTGGCCGGCGACGACGCCGCGGCCAAGCAAGCGGTGATGCGCCTGGTCGAGGAACTGGGCTTCGACGCCGTGGACGACGGCAGCCTGCACGAGTCGTGGCGGGAGCAGCCCGGAACACCCTGCTACGGCGCCGACCTGCCTGCAGACAAGCTGCGCGAGCAGTTCGCGACGCTCGGCGGCCATCGCACCGCGGCGCAGCACGTCGAGTACCTGGCCAATCACGCCAAGCAGGAGCGGGCCATGGCGGCGGATGGCGTCAAGCTGAAGTAGCCTATTTCTCCGATGACCCCTTCGGCAAGGTAGCGACCACTACGGGCCGGATCGGCAAAGCGCTCGCCGCCATTCCGGACTTGCCTTCCTTCAATGTGGCGCTGTCGGAAAGAATCCTGACAGCCTCGTCGAGAAGGGGATCGTTGATGGTCTTCCGGGTCTTTTCCACGGCGAGATCCTTGTCGAGCTTGCGTTCGTTGAACTGCAAGCCATCGTCGGTCAGCGCGTTGCCCGCGCCCGTTCCGGCGTCGCCCAGCATGGCAGCCAGGCGCTTGTCCGAGGCGGCGCGTTCCTTGCGTCGAACGCCTTCGTTGAGTGAAATCACGTTCTTGTCGCGCAGCTCCCGACCCTTGGCCACATCCTGCAGCAGGTTCTGGAAGTCGCGGTCGTGCTGGATGCGGGTCGCATGCCACGCCGACAGGCGGGGCAACAGGTTCGCCACGTCGCCCACGGGCGCGTAGTCGGCCGCCTTGACATGGGTCCACGGCAAGGCGTTGTCGTAGCTGGACTCGCCGAACTGCGTGTCGTCGCTGGTTTTCGGATAGAGGATGTCCGGCGTCACGCCACGCAGTTGGGTGGTGCCTCCGTCCACTCGGAAAAACTGCGCGATGGTCATCTTCAGTTCGCCGAACACCGGCGTGGCGTTCTTGGCGATCTGGTCGAGGCTGGCCAGGGTCTGGACCGTGCCCTTGCCGAAGCTGCCTTCGCCGATGATCACGCCCCGAGCGTAGTCCTGGATCGCCGCTGCAAAGATCTCCGACGCCGAAGCCGAGCCCCTGTTGATCAGCACGCCCAGCGGTCCGTCCCAAGCCACGCCGACATCGGCATCCTTCTCCACGGTGATGTCGCCTTTGGCGTTGCGGGTCTGGACCACCGGCACCTTGCCGACGAAGAGACCCGTCAGGTTCACCGCTTCGTGCAGCGAGCCACCGCCGTTGTTGCGGAGGTCGATCAACACGGAATCCACCTTCTGGGCCTTCAGGTCGACCAGCAGCCTGGCCACGTCACGCGCGGCGCTGCGGTAGTCCTTGTCGCCCTTTTGCAGCGCGTCGACATCCTCGTAGAACGAAGGCAAGGTGATCACGCCGATCAGGCGTTTGCCCTCGCCCGTCGTCACGGAGTGGACCTTGGCCTTGGCCACGCTGTCCTGCACCGTGATGGTGTTGCGGATCAGTGCCACGCTCCTGTTCGTCGCATCCGGGCCGTTCTCGGCCGGCAGGATGTCCAGGCGCACCGCCGAACCCATCTTGCCGCGAATCAGCGCCACCGTGTCGTCCAGGCGCCAGCCGACGACATCTTCCATGGGGCCGGCCGAGCCCTGCGCGACGCCCACGATGCGGTCGCCCACCTTCAATTGCCCCGACAGGCTCGCGGGCCCGCCCGGAACCAGTTCGCGGATGGTGGTGTAGCCATCGATCTCGGTCAGCACCGCGCCAATGCCCACCAGCGACAGCCGCATCGAGATGTCGAAGTTTTCCGCGGCACGCGGACCCAGGTAGTTGGTGTGGGGTTCGATCGCCATCGTGTACGCGTTCATGAACGACTGGAACGCGTCGGCGCTGGTGATCTTGCCCAGGCTCTTCGAGGCGCTGTCGTAGCGCTTGTCGAGGATCTTCGCGATCGTCCGGTCGTCCTGGCCTGCAAGCTTGAGCCGCAACCAATCGTTCTTGACGCGCTTGCGCCAGAGGTCGAGCGAATCCGCCTCGGTCGCGGGCCAGGGCTGGCCCTTGCGGTCGATCGTCAACGATTCGTCGCGCTCGAAATCGAATCCCTTGTGCAGCAAGCCGCGGGAATAGGCGAGCCTCTCGATCGCGCGATGCTCGTAGAGATTGAATATCTCGAACGGCGCGCGCAAGTCCTCGGTGAGGATCGCATCGTCCAGCAGGGTGCGGTCGACGGCCAGCCGATCGATGTCGGACTGCAGGAAGTAGAGCCTCTCGGGGTCGAGCGCCTTCAAATACTGATCGAACGTCTTGGCCGACAACGCATCGTCGAGCGGTATGGCCTTGTAGTGGTAGCGCGACAGCACTTCCGCGGCCAGATGGGCCGCCTTGGCCTCCTGCGCCTCGGGCTTCAGCGGCGGCGGAAAGGCAACCTGCGAATCCGCCGCAGCAACCTGCATTGCAGCCGTCAGCGCCAGCACGAACCAGATCAGCGTCTTTTTCAATCTCACTCCATCCCTGCGAAGTTCACTCGACGGGCGTCCGTCACACCGACCTGGCCCAGGCGAATGGTGCCATGTCTCGTGCCGGCAGCTGCAGCAACTGCCGGAACTCCGCGGCCGGCTGTGGCTTGCCGAAGAGATAGCCCTGCCCCTGCGCGCAGCCCATGTCGATCAACGCCTGCACCACCGACGGATCCTCGATGCCTTCGGCGGTGACCACCAGGTCGAGGCTGCGCGCGATCTGCACGATCGCGTCGACGATCGCGCGATCATGGCCGGAGTTGTTCAGCCGCACGATGAACGAGCGGTCGACCTTGAGCTTGTCGACGGCGAAGCGCTGCAGGTACGACAGGTTGGAGTAGCCGGTGCCGAAGTCGTCGATGGACAGCCGCACGCCCAGCGCCTTCAGGCGCTGCAGCGCCAGGATGAAGGTGTCGGCGTCGTCCACCAGCGTCGACTCGGTGAGTTCCAGCTCCAGGCAGCCGGCGCGCAGCCCGCTGCGCTGCAACACGCGCTGCACCACCTGGTCGACGTTGCCGCGGCGGAACTGCACCACCGATAGGTTGACGGCCATCGTGAACTCGCCGCATCCGGCGGCCTGCCATTCGACGAGCTGGCGGCAGGCCTCGTCCAGCACCCACTCGCCGATCTCCACGATCAGGCCCGAGCGCTCGGCCGCGTCGATGAACAGGCCCGGCAGCACCAGCCCGGAGTCGGGCCGGCGCCAGCGGATCTGTCCCTCGGCGCCCAGCAGCCGTCCGCTGACCAGGTCGATGACCGGCTGGTAGTGCAGCTCGAACTCGCGCCGGGCCAGCGCGCCACGCAGCGCCGACACCAGCAGGATGCCCTGCTGCAGGTTGGCCTGCATGGCGGTGTCGAAGAAGCGCCAGACGTTGCGGCCCGACTCCTTGGCGGCGTACATGGCGATGTCGGCCTGGCGCAGCAGCGTGTCGTGGTCGACGCCGTCCTGCGGGTGCAGCGCGATGCCGATGGACGCGGTGCACGAGAGCTCGGTGTCCTTCACCACGAACGGCCGCGCCAGGCTCGCGAGGATGGCCTGGGCCACGGTGGAGGCGTCGTCGGCCGAGGCGATGTCCACCAGGCCGATGACGAATTCGTCGCCTCCGTGGCGCGAGACCACGCCCGACTTCCGCGCCGCCTGCGTCAGCCGCAGCGCCACCTCCTTGAGGAAATCGTCGCCGCAGTTGTGGCCCAGCATGTCGTTGACCGACTTGAAGCCGTCCAGGTCGACGAACAGCACCGCCAGCAGGTTCTTGCGTCGCGTGGCCTGGCCCAGCGCCTGCTCGATGCGGTCGCGGCCCAGCGCGCGATTGGGCAGGCCGGTGAGCACGTCGTGCTTGGCCAGGTAGGCCAGGTGCGCCTGCGACTCGTCGAACTTGGCGATCTGCTCGCGCAGGCGACGCAGCGCGGCCTGCATGTCGTCGATGACGATCCACACCGCGGCAGCGCTCACCAGCAGGATGATGATGGCGTCGCGCCACAGCGAGAAGCCGGCGGCCAACACGTTGTCGGTGCGGACGTGCCAGGAGTACGTGGCCAATGCGAGCCAGCTGACGAACACCAGCATGCCGGCCAGCAGGAAGAAGAAGTAGCGCTTGGCGCCCAGCAGGCCGGCCATGATCAGGATCACCGGAAAGGTGACCAGCGCCACGTCGTGCAGGCCCTCGGAGATCCACATGAGCGTGGACGACAGCACCGTGAGCGACGCCAGCAGCACGCCGCCGCCCAACGCATGCCGCTGGTGGTGCCACAGCATCAGGCAGGTGGCCGACAGCGCCGCGGCTGCCGTCAGCGCCTGCGTGACGGGCCACTGGCCGTGCGAGGCGTAGATGACCGCCGTGACCGATTGGGCGAGCAGCACCATGCGCGCGATCTGCTTGAGTCGCCGCGCTCGCATGCCCTGCGAGTCGTCATCGATTGCGGCCTGGGGCGCATTCATTGCCGGATTGAAGCACGGAACCCGGGCGACAGCGGTACGCGTTTTCGCGACCGAATTGGCGCCCGGGAGGCGGGTCGACCCTTCAGGCGGACGGAACGAGCCGCGCGATGGCCGCGTCGTCCAGCCCCGCCTCGCGCAGCACCTGGGCGCCCTGCTCCCCGCGCGCCGGCACCGCGCCGGGCTCGCCGGACGGCGTCGCGGAAAAGCGCGGCGCGGGCGCCGCCTGCAGCACGCCATCGCGCGTGGCATACACGCCGCGGGCGGCCAGGTGCGGGTGCACGAGCGCCTCGGCGGGCGTGAGCACGGGCGCGAAGCAGGCGTCGCTGCCCTCCAGCAGCGCCACCCAGTGCGCGCGCGGCTGCGTGGCGAACAGCGCGGCCAGGCGCTCGCGCAGGCGCGGCCAGCGGCGCGCGTCGTAGGCGTTGCGGAAATCGGCATCGTCGGCCAGTCCGAGCTTGCCGAACAGCAGCGCGTTGAACCGCGGCTCCAGCGCGCCCACGCTCACGAAGGCCCCGGCGGCGCAGGCATAGCTGCCGTACCAGTGCGGTCCGTCCAGCAGTCCACGCCCGCGCTCGAACGGCTGCTGGCCGGAGGCATGCGCCGACAGCAGCAGGTTCATCAGGTTGGCGCTGCCGTCGACGATGGCCGCGTCGATCACCTGGCCCGA
>JACMOG010000913.1 GCA_014378125.1 Vitreoscilla sp.
CCGACTTCACCCGAGGGATGCGATTGGTTACCTCCACCGGCAAAGTTCGGTCATCGGTTGGACGACGAGTCCAGCCCCCGAAACACCGACTTGCCGAGGTTTCCATGAACAGCAACGCGGTCGTCTACCGCCGCACATGGCCCACGCTCGAGGCCATCGAGACGCTGGGCGAAGCCGAATACGACCCGTCGCTGCGCTTCAACGGCTTCCTCGACTCGACGCTCGACCTGCGCGACGGCCTGTCGGTGGTGGAAGTGTTCGCCCCCATCGACGAACCCGCCGCGCTGCACGAATTCGCGCTGCTGCGCGGCTGACCCGGCGACCTACGCGGCGGCTTCCGGCTTCGGGGCACGCGAGCCGAAGATGGCCGTGCCCACGCGCACCCAGGTGGCGCCTTCGGCCACGGCGGCCACCAGGTCGGCGCTCATGCCCATCGACAGGGTGTCCAGCGCCAGCCCCTCGGCATTCATCGCCTCCAGCAGCCTGCGCAGCGCCCGGTGCGGCTCGCGCTGGGCGGCCAGGTCGGCGGCCGGCTCGGGGATGGCCATCAGGCCGCGCAGCTTCAGGCGCGGCAGCGCCGCCACCTGGCGCGCGAGCGCCAGCGCCGCCTCCGGCGCCACGCCGCTCTTGCTGTCCTCGCCGCTGATGTTCACCTGCAGGCACACCTGCAGCGGCGCCAGCTCCGGCGGACGCAGGTCGGACAGGCGCTGCGCCAGCTTCATCCGGTCGATGCCGTGCACCCAGTCGAAATGCGCCGCCACCTCGCGCGCCTTGTTGCTCTGGAGCGGGCCGATCAGGTGCCAGCACAGATCGGCGCGCAGGTCGGAGAGTTCGGCGATCTTGCCCAGCGCCTCCTGCACGTAGTTCTCGCCAAAATGGCGCTGGCCGGCGTCGAATGCGGCGCGCACTGAAACACCTGGACACGTCTTGCTGACGGCCAACAGGTTCACCGTTTCCGGAAGTCGGTCAAATGCCCGGCAAGCCGACGAAATTCGGTCCCGGACTTGTAGTATGTTCTCTGCGATGCTGGCCATTCGGGCCGGAGCATAAGCCCTTGCGGGGCACGGACCACATGGACATCACCCAACTGCTCGCGTTTTCGGTCAAGAACAAGGCCTCCGACCTGCACCTTTCGTCGGGCCTTCCCCCCATGATCCGCGTGCACGGCGACGTTCGCCGCATCAACGTCGACCCGATGTCGCACAAGCAGGTCCACGGCCTGGTGTACGACATCATGAACGACACCCAGCGCAAGCACTACGAAGACACGCTGGAGTGCGACTTCTCGTTCGAGATCCAGGGCCTGGCGCGCTTTCGCGTCAACGCGTTCAACCAGAACCGCGGCGCGGCGGCCGTGTTCCGCACGATCCCGTCCAAGATCCTCACGCTCGAACAGCTGAACTGCCCCAAGATCTTCCAGGACCTGGCCATGAAGCCGCGCGGGCTGGTGCTGGTCACCGGCCCCACGGGCTCGGGCAAGTCCACCACGCTCGCCGCCATCATCGACCACCTCAACGACAACAGCTACGGCCACGTGCTGACCATCGAGGATC
>JACMOG010000914.1 GCA_014378125.1 Vitreoscilla sp.
AACGTCTCCAAGACCTACGCGTCCGGGTTCAGCGCCCTCAAGGACATCGACCTCGAGATCCGCAAGGGCGAGATCCTCGCGCTGCTGGGGCCCAACGGCGCCGGCAAGACCACGCTGATCGGCATCGTCTGCGGCATCGTCACCGCGAGCACCGGCAAGGTGACCGTCGATGGCCACGACATCGTCGTAGACTACCGGTTGTCCCGCTCGTACATCGGCCTGGTGCCGCAGGGGCTCACCACCGACGCGTTCGAAACGGTGTGGGATACGGTGTCGTTCAGCCGCGGGCTGTTCGGCAAGGCGCCCGACCCGGCGCACATCGAGAAGACGCTCAAGGCGCTGTCGCTGTGGGACAAGAAGGACTCGCGCATCCGCACGCTGTCGGGCGGCATGAAGCGCCGCGTGATGATCGCCAAGGCGCTGTCGCACGAGCCGCAGGTGCTGTTCCTCGACGAGCCCACCGCGGGCGTCGACGTGGAGCTGCGGCGCGACATGTGGCAGCTGGTGCGCGAGCTGCGCGCCACCGGCGTCACCGTCATCCTCACCACGCACTACATCGAGGAGGCCGAGGAGATGGCCGACCGCATCGGCATCATCGCCAAGGGGCGGCTGCTGCTGGTGGAGGACAAGGTGGAGCTGATGCAGAAGCTGGGCAAGAAGCAGGTGACACTGATCCTGCAGCAGCCGCTGGCCGCGGTGCCGCAGGCGCTGCAGGACTACGAGTTGGCGCTGTCGCCCGACGGCGGAGAGCTGACCTACACCTACGACACGCGCAACGAGGCGCGCGGCATCGTCGACTTCATGAAGCACGTCAACGACGCGGGGATCCCGTTCAAGGACCTGCGCACCAAGCAGAGCTCGCTGGAAGAGATCTTCGTGAGCCTGGTCGAGGGAGGCCAACAATGACCGCCAACTGGCATGCCGTGAAGGCCATCTACAACTTCGAGATGGCGCGCACCTGGCGCACGCTGATGCAGAGCATCATCTCGCCCGTCATCTCCACGTCGCTGTACTTCGTGGTGTTCGGCGCGGCCATCGGCTCGCGCATCCCGCAGGTGGGCGGCATCAGCTACGGCGCGTTCATCGTGCCGGGGCTGATCATGTTGTCGCTGCTCACGCAGAGCATCTCCAACGCGTCGTTCGGCATCTATTTTCCCAAGTTCACGGGCACCATCTACGAGCTGCTGTCCGCGCCGATATCGTTCGTGGAGATCGTGATCGCGTACGTGGGCGCGGCCGCGTCCAAGTCCATCATCCTGGGCCTGATCATCCTGGCCACCGCGGCGTTGTTCGTGCCGCTGCACATCGACCATCCGTTCTTGATGCTGGTGTTCCTGGTGCTCACGGCCGTCACCTTCAGCCTGGTGGGCTTCATCATCGGCATCTGGGCCGACGGGTTCGAGAAGCTGCAGGTCATTCCGCTGCTGATCGTCACGCCGCTCACGTTCCTGGGCGGCAGCTTCTATTCGATCTCGATGCTGCCGCCGTTCTGGCAGACCGTGGCGCTGTTCAATCCCGTCGTCTACCTGGTCTCCGGCTTCCGCTGGTCGTTCTACGGCGCCGGCGACGTCAGCGTGGGCCTGAGCATCGCCATGACGCTGGGATTCCTGGCCATCTCCATGGCCGTGGTGGCGTGGATCTTCAAGACCGGGTATCGCCTCAAGAACTGAGGGGTCTGGCATCTCCGCCGTACCCGGCGGCAATGCCTGACCCCGATCGCAAGAGGGAACGCCAGTTGCTGCAGTCGATCTAAACCGGCCCCCCGCCGCGCGAAAGGCCCCCCATGGACATCAAGCAAGACCCCAACGCCATTCCCAACTTCAACTCGGGCGGCCGCATCGGCGAGCTCCAGCCCAACGAGCCGGAGCAGGCCCAGTCCAGCGTCGAACTCGACCCGACGGCCGGCGGCGACGGCGCCGCCAGCGAGTCGGAGGTGCAGCACGAAGACCTGCTCGGCGACGGCCACACGCCTGACCAGGTGCGCGACGATCCGTCCAAGCGCGGCGGCGGCGCCATCGACGGCCTCGTCGGCGCGCCCTGAAACCGATCCTGGCGCACGTTCGGTGTCAGGCATTGCCTCGCTGCGCGATGAGATGCCAGACACCCCTGTTCAGCTCGACAGCGGCAGGTGCAGGATGGCGCAAAGGCCGCCGCCGGCGCGCGCGCTCAGCTCCAGTCGTCCGCCTTCGCGTTCGGCCAGCGCCCGCGTGATGTAGAGCCCCAACCCCAGGCCCGCGCGGCGACCGTTGTCGCTCTCCGCGCCGGCCCAGCGCAGGAACGGCGTGCCCGCGTTGGCCAGCTGCTCGGTGCTGAGACCGGGTCCTCGATCCATCACCGTCACGCAGACGCTGGTCGGGCCCTTGGTGACCTCTACCTCGACCGCGCCCTGCGCGCCGCCGTGCCGGATGGCGTTCTCCACGAGGTTCTCCACCATGCGCCGGAATGCGGCGGGCGGACAGCGCGTGGACGCGGACGTGC
>JACMOG010000915.1 GCA_014378125.1 Vitreoscilla sp.
GCGCGGCCTTGATGGTGCCGGCCGCGGTCATCAGCATCGGGAACAGGCGCTGGTACTTGACGGTCGCGATCATCACGGCCTTGTAGCCGGCGATGTTGGCCTGCGGGGTCAGCACGTCCATTCTCTGCGCCCGGGTGGTGCGCGGGGCGGCCTCGAGCGCGAACGCGGTGAGCCTGGCGTCGGCCAGCCTCTGCAGGCCGTCGCGGTCGAACGGGTTGAGCATGCCCACCAGCACGGCGTCGGGCTTCATCAGCAAAAGCTCGTCGGCCAGCGGGGCGCGCACCTTCAGCACCAGGTCGGCGCCCAGCGCGGCACCCCGGTCGACGATCTCGGCCCCGGCGGCCACGTAGGCCTCGTCGGTAGCGCTGGCGGCCGCGCCCGCGCCGGATTGCACGCGGATGACGTGCCCCTGCGCCTTGAGCTTCTTGGCCGTCTCCGGCGTGACCGCCACGCGCGTTTCGCCCGCCGCGGTTTCCAGCGGAACACCGATCAACATGGAAGTCTCCTCGCCTCGAGAATGGGCTGCGCAAGCTTACACAGTTTGCTCGGCGGCGTTCAGGGCCTGTTCCCCGGGCGATTCAGCGTGAACGCAACGCCACACCCGTGGGGCTCCCCCCACGGATTTGCTGGCCTGCGGGCGCGGGCGCCGCGACAATCGCCAGCCATGGGAGCAGATCGTTGGAAGCCTAGCGTCACCGTAGCCGCCGTCATCGAGAAGGACGGCCGCTACCTGATGATCGAGGAGATGACGCGGGACGGCCTGCGCATCAACAACCCCGCCGGCGGCCTGGAGCCCGGCGAATCGCCCATTGCCGGCGCGATGCGCGAGGCGCTCGAGGAGACCGCCTGCCACTTCACGCCCGAGGCCCTGCTGGGCGTCTACATGGCGCGCAACCCCGACACCGACCGCGGCCCCGGCGTCACCTACATGCGCTTCGCGTTCTGCGGCACGGCCAGCGATCCGGTGCCCGGCCAGGCGCTCGACAGCCCCGTGGTGCGCACCCTCTGGATGACCGTCGACGAGGTGCGTGCCGCCAGCGACCGCCTGCGCGGCCCGCTGGTGCTGCAATGCATCGAGGATCACCGCGCCGGCAAGCGCCTGCCGCTGGACGCCCTGTTCACGCACCCCAGCGTGGCCTCGCCCGACGCGGGCGCCGTCACCTCGGAACCCTGAGAGGCCTTTGCGGCGCGCGCCGGGCCCGGGTTTCCTACAATCGAGGCATGTGTGCGAAGCGTGTGGTGGTCGGCCTGTCCGGCGGTGTCGATTCGGCGGTGACGGCCCACCTGCTCAAGAAGCAGGGGCACGAGGTCGTCGGCATCTTCATGAAGAACTGGGAAGACGATGACGACGACGAGTACTGCTCGACGCGCCAGGACTTCCTGGACGCCGCCAGCGTGGCCGACGTGCTGGACATCGAGATCGAGCACGTCAACTTCGCGGCCGAATACAAGGATCGCGTGTTCGCCGAGTTCCTGCGCGAGCACCGCGCCGGCCGCACGCCCAACCCCGACGTGCTGTGCAACGCCGAGATCAAGTTCAAGGCGTTCCTGGACCACGCGATGCGCCTGGGCGCCGACAGCATCGCCACGGGCCACTACGCCCGCGTGCGGCTGAACGAGGCCACCGGGCGGCACGAGCTGCTGAAGGGCCTGGATCCGGGCAAGGACCAGAGCTACTTCCTGCACCGCCTGAACCAGGCACAGCTGGCGCAGACGCTGTTCCCCGTGGGCGAATTGCACAAGACCGAGGTGCGCCGCATCGCCGACGAGATCAACCTGCCCAACGCGAAGAAGAAGGATTCGACCGGCATCTGCTTCATCGGCGAGCGTCCGTTCCGCGAGTTCCTGAACAAGTACCTGGCGCAGAACCCCGGCCCGATCCTGGACGACCGCGGCCGCAAGCTGGGCGAGCATGTGGGCCTGAGCTTCTACACGCTGGGCCAGCGCCAGGGCCTGGGCATCGGCGGCGTGAAGGAAAAGCGCGGCCAGCGCGGCGGCGGCGAGCACGAGCCCTGGTTCGTGGCGCGCAAGGAGATGGACACCAATACCTTGCGCGTGGTGCAGGGGCACGACCATCCCTGGTTGCTGTCGCGTCGGCTCGGAGCGATGGATCTGAGCTGGGTGGCGGGGGCGACGCCCGCGGCCGGCGAGCTGGCGTCGAAGGCGCGCTACCGCCAGGCGGACGCGGCCTGCACGCTGGAACGCGCCTGCGACGAGGCGTCGATCGCGCTGAGCTTTCCTGATGCGCAGTGGGCGGTCACTCCCGGGCAATCGGCCGTGCTTTATGACGGCGACGTGTGCCTGGGTGGCGGCGTGATCGAGTCGGCAACGACGCTGGGCTGACCAGAGGTGTCTGGCATGCTCGCGTTCCAATTTCAAGGATCGCTCGATGCTTACCACCGTCGCCAACATCTTCGTCGCCCTGATGGCGCTGCTGCACGTCTATATCCTCGTGCTGGAGATGTTCCTGTGGACGACCAAGCGGGGCCGCCGGGCATTCGGCACGACGGCGGAATTCGCCGAGGCCAGCAAGGTGCTGGCAGCGAACCAGGGGCTCTACAACGGGTTCCTGGCCGCCGGGCTCGCATGGGGCCTGTACCTCGGCGCCGAAGGACACGGCGTCAAGCTGTTCTTCCTGGGCTGCATCCTGGTGGCGGGGCTGTACGGCGGCCTGACGGCGACGCGCAAGATCCTGTTCATCCAGGCGATCCCCGCGACGATCGGCATCGCGTTGGTGATGGCATCCGGGGCATAGTCGGTTTTCGCAAATGCTTCCGCGGCATAAGGCATATGCGGTTATCGAGTAGGGTTCGATAATCGTTTCATGAACTTCCAACAGTTGCGCTCCGTGCGCGAGGCCGTGCGCCGGGGCTTCAACCTCACCGAGGTCGCCCAGGCACTGCACACGTCGCAGCCGGGCGTCAGCCGCCAGATCCGCGAGCTCGAGGATGAACTGGGCGTCGAGATCTTCGTGCGCGTGGGCAAGCGCCTCACCGGCCTCACCCAGCCCGGCGTGGCCGTGCTGCCCTGGGTGGAGCGCCTGCTGCAGGACGCCGAGAGCCTGCAGCGCGCCAGCGAGGAGTTCACGCAGGGAACCAGCGGCGTGCTCACCATCGCCGCCACCCACTCCCAGGCGCGCTACGCGCTGCCCAGGGCCGTGCGCGATTTCCGGGCGGCCCACCCCAACGTCCAGCTGCAGTTGCACCAGGGCTCGCCCGAGCAGATCGCCCAGATGCTGCTCACCGGCACCGTCGACATCGGCATCGCGTCGCACCTGCTGGCCGAGCGTCCCGAGCTGGTGGCGCTGCCGTGCTATCGCTGGACGCACTCCATCGTCGTGCCCGAGGGCCATCCGCTGGTGGCCGACGGCGAGGTGACGCTGGAGCGCCTGGCCAAGTACCCGATCATCACGTACGACATCGGCCTCACCGGCCGCTGGAGCATCGACGCCGCGTTCAAGCGCGCGGGCCTGCGCCCCGACATCGTGATCACCGCGATGGACGCCGACATCATCAAGACCTACGTCGACCTGGGCCTGGGCGTGGGCATCCTGGCCTCCATCGCGATGGACGACGACCAGCCCGGCCGCCTGCGCGCGGTCGACGCGCGCCACCTGTTCTCCATCAACACCACCAGCGTGGCCGTGCGTCGCGGCGGCCTGCTGCGCGGCTACGCCTACGACTTCATCCAGACCTTCGCGTCGCACCTCACGCGCGAGGTGGTGGAGGCCGCGCAGGCGGCGCCCAGCGACACCGAGCAGGCGCCGCTGTAGAGGAATGCCTCTAGAACGATAGTCATCGATACCGTTCGAAACGCGCACTTTCCAACGGTCCGGCCGCTTGCGCCCGTGGGGAGACCTCAAGATCCGCGGCGGACCGCCGATCCCGAGGGTGAAGCGCTCCAATCCGGGGTGCAGCGGCCATCCTGGTTGACCATTGACCTCCCCGTTCCAGTCCGCCCCCGACCTGCCTGGTCGGGACGCCACCGACCCCGCGAGCCTGCTCGCGCAGGCCGATTGGCACCTCTACATCGACAGCCGCCGAGCCGGTGAGCTGGGCCAGGCCGCGCTCGACGCCCTGCGCGACCGCCCCACGGCCGCATTGCGCGGCGATGCGCATTTCCACATAGGCCTGGCACTGCTGCGCGCCGGCCAGGTGACACCCGCGCTGGAGCAAAACGAGCTTGCGCGTGGCTCATTCGCCGCGCACGACGACGCCCGCGGACTGCTGATGTGCGAGCAGTTCGACGCGCTGAACCTGCACGTCCGGGGACAACTGCAGGACGCGCTCGCGCTGCACGTTCGCATCCTCGCGCGCAGCGCGGGCGTGTCGCGCCGGCCCACCGACCTGTACATCTGCCACAACTCGCGCGCCATCACGCGCAAGCTGCTGGGCCAGCACGACTACATGCTGCTGGACTTCTACGAGGCGCTCCACGCGGCCAAGGCCTGCGAATCGCCGGGCCCGCAGATCAACGCGCTGACCAACCTCGGCGGCAGCCACACCGACCTGTGGAACCTGGGCGAGGCGCAGAAGCTGTCGGAGCAGGCACTCGACATGGCCGAGGCGGCGGGCGCCTGGACGGCATTCTCCGTGGCGGTGTTCAACCTGGCCCAGTGCTACGACGGTCTGGGGCTGGCCGCGCCTTGTGCCGCACTGCTGGAGCGCATCCGCCGCAACGAACACCGCATGGCGCCGGGCGTGCTGGCCAACCACACCTCGCTGATGGCCATCGCCCACCTGTGCGCGGGCGACGTCGAGGGCGCGCGCACGTGGCTGGACCGCGGCGTGACGGCGATGTTCTCCGACCATGACGGCAAGACCGACTTCGCGCGGGCCCAGGCCACCTGGCTGATGGCCACGGGCCGCCCGCAGGAGGCGCGCGCCGTGATCCAGGCGCGCATCGCCGAGACGGCGGACGCCGAGCTGAAGGATCCGCCCTACGCGCGGATGCGCCTGCTGCAGGTGGCCACGGACGTGTGCGAGCGCCTGCACGACCACGCCGCGGCGCTGCGCACGCTGCGCGAGGCGCAGGCCCTGTTCGAGACCCTCGTGGGTCGGAGCCCGCGCGCCGGCTTCATCGCCACCCAGGTGGCCCACGAGACCGCCGTCGCGCGCGACGACCGCGATCGCGCACGCGAGGCGCAGGAGCGCGCGGAGGTCGACCGCCGGCGCCTGGCGGCACTGAATTTAGCGCTGGAGGAGCGCATGCGCGAGTCGCAACACCTGAACGACGCGCTGCAGCAGAAGATCGCCGAGGCCGAGGCGCTGCAGGTCCAGTTGCGCGATCAGGCCGTTCGCGACCCCCTCACCGGCCTGTACAACCGCCGCTTCCTGGCCGAGGCGAGCGTCGCGCGCATCGAGCTGGCACGCCGCCAGGCCACGGCGATCGCGATCGTGTTGATCGACATCGACCACTTCAAGCAGATCAACGACAGTCACGGCCACGGTCGCGGCGACGAGGTGCTGCAGCAGTTCGCCGCGCTGCTGCGCGAGCGCATGCGTCGCAGCGACGTCATCTGTCGCTTCGGCGGCGAGGAGTTCGTGCTGCTGGTGGACAACTGCGAGCAGCCGGCGCTGGTGGGGATCCTCGACACCACCATGCGGCAGTTCCGCGCGGTGCGATTCGGCGTGGGCGACGACATGCTCCAGGACTGCACCTTCTCGGCCGGCGTCGCCGTGCTGGACAAGGACGGCCGCGACTTCGAGTCGCTGGCGCGCGTGGCCGACGCGCGCATGTACCAAGCGAAGGCGGCCGGCCGGGCGCGGATCTGCGCGGGGTGACGCCTATGCGGCGAAGCGGGTGATGTGCCGTGGCTTCAGGAACACGCGCGCGCCGGTCACCAGGCCCAGCCGCTCGCGCGTGGCCAAAAAGTCCTGGCGCGTGAGCTCGACGTCGACGAAGCTGCCGTCGTCGTCGCGCTTGAACTCGATGCGCGTGTTGGGCCCCACGGTGAGCATCTGGCCCACGGTCACCGACCAGGTGTCGGGCTCGGGCACGGCCACGATGTCGATCTCGTGCGGGCGCACGTAGTCGGTCTCCGAGCCGCGCGCGAACAGGTTCACGTTGCCCAGGAACTGCAGGACGAACGGCGTGGCCGGGTGGTCGTAGACCTCGCTCGGCGCGCCCTGCTGCTCGATCTTGCCCTGGTTCATGACGACCACGCGGTCGGCCACCTCCATGGCCTCTTCCTGGTCGTGCGTGACGAACA
>JACMOG010000916.1 GCA_014378125.1 Vitreoscilla sp.
CAGCGCGGTTCGCAGCTGGCTCGCATGGTGCGGCACCAGGCGCGCCAGCGTCGGATGGTTCTGCTGGAGCGTGTTGCCGACCAGCGCGAGCCACCCGGCAACCATCAGCGCAAAGATGCCGATCCACGCACTCCGGGCGGCGATCCCGCGTTGCAATGCTGCCTCTTGCGCCGACGGGGCGAAGAGGCTCAACACGAGAAATGACAACGGCACCACGAAGCACATCGCCACTACGAGGATCTCGTTCAGGCGCGAGACCGTGTTGCGCCGTTGCTGCCATGGGGCGGCGAGGATGCTCGCCAGGGAGGAATTCGATTCGTTCACCTGCGCCTCCTCAAGCCGTCAAAGCCAGGAACAGGTCTTCCAGTGTCGCGGGGTCGACGCTGACGGTGGGTGTTGCGCACAGGTCCGCGCGCGTGTCGCGTCCTAGCGCGATCACCGGCCCACCACTCGCGCGCGAAACGGTCCGCAGGCCGTTGTCCCGAACGAAGCGCTCCACGTCGACAGGCACGCCGCCCAGCCGCACGCTCGATTCGAGCAGGTCGTCCAGCGGCGAGTGCAGCGCGATCCGGCCGCCGCTGAGGAAGGCGACGTCGACCGCCACGCGTTCGAGGTCGGACAGGATGTGGGTGGAGAACACGATCGTGGTGCGGCGATCCACCACCTGCTCGACGAGCTCGCCCAGGAAGTCGCGCCGACCCGCCGGGTCGAGGCTGGCGACGGGCTCGTCGGGCACCAGCAGCTCGGGTTCGTGGGCCAGCGCACGAATGATGGACAGGCGTTGCTGCTGGCCGCCCGAGAGTTTGCCGACGGGCTTGTCGCGCGCGATGTCCCAGCGCGACATCAGGCCGTCCACCTTGGCCGTGTTCCAGCGCGGATAGAAACTGCGGAAGTAGGCGAGCATCTGCCCGGCGGTCATCCACTCGAACAGGTCGGAGCGCTGCGGCACGTAGCCGATGCGCGCGCGGACGGCGTCGGGCAGCGCCTGCGACGGATGGCCGAACAGCAGTGCCGTGCCGGCATCCGGCTCGCGCAGCCCCAGCAATGCCTCGATGAGCGTGGTCTTGCCCGCGCCGTTGCGTCCCAGCAGGCCCACCACCTGGCCGGTGGGCAGCGACCAGTCGAGGCCGTCCAGCACGCGTTGCGAACCGAAGGACACCTTCAGGCCCTGGAGGGAGACGCAGGCGTCGGCGGCCTGGTTGGATTGCACGGTCATCTCATTGGCCTTCTTGTTCGTTCAGGATGGTCTTGAAAAGAGTCAGCGCCTGCGCCGGCGGCAGCTGCAGCTCGCGCACCTCTTGCGCCGCGCGCTCCAGCGTCGGACGCAGCAGGTCGACGCGGTCGGCGGTGGGTTGCGCGCGCCGGTGCTGTTCGGCGATGACCATCGCCAGCCCGCGGCGCCGCGTGACGAGGCCTTCGGCCTCGAGCAGCCCGAACGCCTTCGACACGGTCATCGGATTGACGGCCAGCGCCCGCGCCAGGTCGCGCACGGACGGCAGCTCGTCGCCGGCCTTCATCTGGCCGCCGGCCACGCAGCGCCGCACCTGGGCCACGAGCTGTCGATAGATCGGCTCGGACGAACCGGCGACGACGGAGAAGAGGGAGGGATCGGTCAAGAGGCGGCCTGTCTTTGTGTATCACTACTGTAATACACCAGGACACCAGAATGCAAGGGGTCTGACGAAGGGGTCTGGCATCTCCTGCGTACACGCAGGCAATGCCTGACCCCTTTGTCTAGCCCAACGTCACGCGCTCGATCTCGTCGCCCGGCTCGAACCCGAACACCTGCGCGTAGAACGACAGCTCGGCCTCCAGCGCGCGCTGCACGGTCTCCTTGCGGCGGAAGCCGTGGCCTTCGCCCTCGAACGGGAGGTAGGCCACTGGGATGCCGCGGGCCTGCAGCGCGGCCACCATGGCCTCGGCCTGCGCCGGCGGCACCACCTTGTCGTCCAGGCCCTGGAAGAAGATCACCGGGCACGACAGGCGGTCGGCCGCGTGGATCGGCGAGCGCTCAAGGTAGAGCCGCTCGCGCTCGGGGAACGGGGCGAGCAGGTCGTTGGTGTAGTGCGACTCGAACTTGTGCGTGTCGGCGTCGAGCGCGCGCAGGTCGCCCACGCCGTAATGGCTGGCGCCCGCCTTGAACACGTCGTGGAACGCGAGCGCGGCGAGCGTGGTGTAGCCGCCGGCGCTGCCGCCGCGGATCGCCAGCCGCTCGCCGTCGACAAGGCCCTGCTCGACCAGGTGGCGCGCGCCGGCGATGCAGTCCTCCACGTCGACGATGCCCCACTGGCCGCTCAGCAACTGCCGGTACGCGCGGCCGAAGCCGGTGCTGCCGCCGTAGTTGACGTCGAGCACGGCGAAGCCGCGGCTGGTCCAGAACTGGGTCGACAGCTTCAGCGTGTTGGTGGTCATGGACGTCGGACCGCCATGGATGATGACGAGCAATGGCGGTCGCTCGCCGGGCGGGTTCGCATGGCCGGCGTTGCGCGGTGGATAGTGGAACGCGTGCGCGGTGCGCCCGTTGGCGCTCGGGTAGCTGATCGCCCGGGGCACCGACAGCAACGACGCGTGGGGCAGGTCGTAGGCGCTGCGCGCCAGCACTGTCACGCGGCCATCGGCCAGGTCGGTGCGGGGGAAGCACGTGGTCTGCGTGGGGGAGCCGGCCTCCACGACGGCGAAGCGGGGGCCCACGCGCAGCTCCGCGATCTCCTCGAACGGCGTGGCCACGGGCGTGGCGATGCCGCTGCGCAGGTCGATGCGCAGCAGGCGGCTGATCGCGTTCTCGCGGCAGCTGGCGACGATCTCGTGCGCCCCGTTGAAGCCGTACGACGACTGCGCGAACACCCACATCGGCAGGCCGAACTCGGCGGCCATGGGCAGCACCGGCGCGAGGCCGCTCGCCTCCAGCCGGTGCAGGTTCCAGAAGCCGCTGCGGTCGGACACCACGTGCAGCTTGCCGTCCGGCGCCCACACGGGCTGGCACAGCGACTCGTCGCGCCCGCCGGCCACGCATCGCGCATGGGCCAGCGTGCCGTCGTCGGCGATCGCCGCCAGCCACAGCTCGGTGCCCTGCCAGGGCATGTCGGGATGGTTCCACTGCAGCCACGCGAGCCGCCGGCCCTCGGGCGACACGCGCGCGGACGCGTAGAAGTCGGCGCCCTCTGCCAGCGTGGTGGAACCGCTGCCGTCGAGCGCGAGCCCCACGAGCGTGTTGCGCGGCTCGCCCGCGTCGCCGTGTGCCTCGCGCACGGCCACCAGCCGGCCGTGGCGCGCGTCGAGTTCGAGGTCGGCGTGGCGCTGCCGGCCGTCGGCGGTCAACGCCACCGGCGCCGCGTCGCCCGACTGCGCGTAGACGAGGTTGTCGGCGAAGTTCGAGAACCAGGTCGTGTCGCCATCGGCCGCGAATGCCCCGCCGCCGTACTCGTGCACCCGCGTGCGCACGTTGAACGGCGCCGGCGTGACGATGCGGGCGCCCCCATCGGCGCCCGCCATGGCCACCGCGATGCGCCCGCCCTCCTCCGGCAGGCTCTGCAGCCACAGCACGCGGCCGGCCACGAGGCGCGGCGAGGCCACGGGACGCACGCCCGCGGCCACGCGGGCCGCGGTGATGGGCGAGGCCCAGGTGCCGAAGGCAGCGACGATGGGAGAGGTCATGTGTTCATTCTCGGTTCTGTTCCAGCACCACCTGCACCAGCCCGGCCAGCCGCTCCAGCGTGTACTCCTTCTGCAGCAGCGCGCCCACCTGAAGCTCGCCGGCCTGCTGGCGCATCTCGTCGGAGATGAAGCCCGAGGTGATGATGATGGGCAGGTGCGGCGCGACATGCACGACGGCGGTGGCGAACTCCATGCCGTTCATCTCGGGCATGTTGTAGTCGGTGACCACGATGTCGAACGCGTGCGGATCGGCGCACACGCGCGCCAGCGCGGCGGCCGGCTGCTCGAACGTGGTCACCCGGTAGCCGGCGCGGCGCAGCAGGCCGTCCACCATCAGCACCATCGCCGGATCGTCGTCCACGCACAGCACGTGCTCGCCGCGGCCGCGCGGCGCGTCGAGCTCGCCGTGCTGCGACTCCATGGAGTCGACCGGCGCCGCCTCCAGCGGAAACCACAGGTCGAAGCGGCTGCCCACGCCCGGCGCGCTGTCCACGTGGATGGCGCCGCCATGCACGCTGACGATGCCGTGCACCACCGCCAGGCCCAGGCCCGTGCCCTGGCCCACCTGCTTGGTGGTGAAGAAGGGCTCGAACACGCGGGCCCGCGTGGCCTCGTCCATGCCCGAGCCGTTGTCGGCGATCCACAGGTGCGCGCGCGGGCCGTTCGACAGCGCCGCCGGCCACGCGCTGGCGCTGTCGGACTGGGGCGCGACGTCGGGCGTCTCCACGTCGAGGCCCACCTCGATGCGACCGCGACCCGCGGGCAGCGCATGCCAGGCGTTGATGCACAGGTTCATCAAGATCTGCTGCACCTGCGTGGCGTCGGCGCGCACGTGCACCGGTTCGGCCGGCAGGTTGACGCGCAGCTCCACCTGGGCCGGCATGGCGGCGCGCAGCATGTCGAGCGTCTCGTCGATGACGGGCTGCAGCGCCTGCGTGTGGAGCTCCTGGGCCTGCATGCGGCTGAACGTGAGGATCTGCTGAACGAGGCTGCGCGCGCGCACCGCGGCGCGCTCGATCTGCGCCAGGCTCACATCGCTCGACACCCCGATGGCCGCGTCCTGGCGCGCCGCCGCGACGTTGCCGATGTTGGCCGCCAGGATGTTGTTGAGGTCGGCGCCGAGGCCGCCCGCCAGCG
>JACMOG010000917.1 GCA_014378125.1 Vitreoscilla sp.
CGCCACGCTGCGCAGCGCGCCCATGTTGCCTTCGGTGGCCTTGCGCCGTGCCTCCACGGACAGGAACTGCCCGATCGCCCCCTTCGCCTTGTCGAAGGTGACGGGTGCCGCGGTGCTCGACGTGATGTAGGTGACATGCACCTGGTTGCCCGCCGAGGCCACCAGTCCGTGGCCGTCCTGCGCGGCCGCCAGTGCGTTGAGCGAGTTCAGCGGGATCTGCTCCGCCGGATGCGTGCTCGATTGCCCGCGGAACGGCACGTTCTGCGCCTTGAACCAGGCCTCGATCTCGGCCGTCGACTTGCCGCCTTCGACCATCGAGCGGAGTTCCGGGATCTTGTCTTCCGGCACCTTGGCCAGGTATTCCTGCAGCGTGTAGACGCGACGGTTGGCGAACAAAGCCGGGTTGCCGTCGTAGTAGGCGTGCATGGCCGAATCGGTGGGCGCGGGCACGTTCTGGGCGGCCTGCTCCACATACGCCCGCGCCAACACCTCGCGCCGCGCCGCCGCCAGCGCCTGCTGCGCCTCCGGCTGCTCGTCCATCTGGTCGGCGCGCAGGCCGCGCTCGCGCTGCAGGCGGTAGTTGATCTGGTGCACCGTGATCTCGGTGCCGTCGACGCGCGCGGCGGATTGCGTGGCGTCCTTCTTGTGGCCCGTGCACGCGGCCAGCAGCACGGTGGCGGCAACCACGGTGGCAGTCAATACGGTGTGGCGCATCGGCGTGTTCTTGTTCGTCATTTGTCCCTCGCTCCCGGCCTTCGTGGCCTGTTGAATCCTCACGCGCACCTACACGCGGCCGATCGGCTGGTAGTCGATGCCGGCGTCCCGCACCACCTTGGGTTCGTACAGGTTGCGGCCGTCGAAGATCACCGGCGTCTTGAGGGTGTTGGCGATGCGCGAGAAGTCGGGGCTGCGGAATTCCTTCCACTCGGTGACGATGGCCAGTGCGTCGGCGTCGACCAGCGCCGCGTCGGGATTCTCGGAATAGCTGATGCGGGGCTCGTCGCCGAAGATGCGCTTGGCCTCGTCGATGGCCACGGGATCGTAGGCCGTGACGGAGGCGCCGCGCGCCAGCAGTTCGCCGATCAGCACGCGAGCGCTGGCCTCGCGCATGTCGTCGGTGTTGGGCTTGAACGCCAGGCCCCAGACGGCGAAGCGCTTGCCGGCCAGGTCTTCGCCGAAGCGCTTGACGATCTTCTGCACCAGCACCTGCTTCTGGGCGTCGTTGGCGTCCTCGACGGCCTGCAGCACCTTCAGCTCTCGGCCGGTCTCGGCCGCGGTGCGGATGAGGGCCTTCACGTCCTTGGGGAAGCACGAGCCGCCATAGCCGCAGCCGGCATACAGGAAGTGGTATCCGATGCGCGGGTCGGATCCGATGCCCTGGCGCACGAGCTCGATGTCGGCGCCCAGGCTCTCGGCCAGCAGCGCGAGTTCGTTCATGAACGAGATGCGGGTGGCCAGCATCGCGTTGGCGGCGTACTTGGTGAGTTCGGCCGAACGCACGTCCATGATCACCAGCTTGTCGCGATTGCGCTGGAACGGTGCATACACCGCACGCATCAGCTCGATGGCGCGCTCGCCTTCGGCGCCCACGACGATGCGATCCGGCTTCATGAAGTCGTCGACCGCCGCGCCTTCCTTCAGGAATTCGGGGTTCGAGGCGACGGAGAACTCGAGAGGCACACCGCGGGCGTCGAGTTCGGCCTGGATGGCCGCCTTCACCTTGTCGGCCGTGCCCACGGGCACCGTGCTCTTGTCGATGACCAGCTTGTAGTCCGTCATCAGCCGGCCGATGTTGCGGGCGGCCGCCAGGACGTACTGCAGATCCGCCGAACCGTCTTCATCGGGGGGCGTGCCCACCGCGATGAACTGCAGCGTGCCATGGGCGACCGCGGCGGCCACGTCGGTGGTGAACTGCAGGCGGCCGGCGGCAACGTTGCGCGCGACGACCTTGTCCAGGCCCGGCTCGTGGATGGGGATCCCCCCGTTGTTGAGCACTTCGATCTTGCGCGGGTCGACGTCGAGGCACAACACGTTGTTGCCCATCTCCGCGAGGCAGGCCCCGGAGACCAGGCCGACGTAGCCGGTACCGATCACAGTGATTTTCATGAAAGACGTTTCTTCGGAAAAATAGTCCGGTGCGTGCCCTTTCAGGGCACGCGCAACTCAGTTCGACGCCGCGCTGGCCGCCACAG
>JACMOG010000918.1 GCA_014378125.1 Vitreoscilla sp.
AAGCCGCACTTCCTGGCCGCGATCCCCGGCGGCCGCCACCTGCGCGAGACCGCACTGGTGCGACTGCGCCAGCAACTGGGCATCGCCACCCTGCAGCCCATGCACCGCCTCGGCCGCGGGACCGCCGGCGTGCTCGTGTTCATCGTGCGGCCGGCCGAGCGCGACGCCTACCAGTCGCTGCTGCGCGGCCGCGAAGTGCACAAGGCCTACGAGGCCGTCGCGCCTTGGCGCGCCGAGCTCGTGGCGCCGCAGGTGGCGCGCCACCGCATCGAGAAGCCCGCGGACGCGCACTTCATGCAGGTGCGCGTGGCGCCGGGCGAGCCCAACGCGGAGACCCGAGTGGAGATGATCGCGCCGCTGGCCGATGGCCTGGCGCACTACCGCCTGTTGCCTGCCACCGGCCGCACGCACCAGTTACGCGTGCAGATGGACGCGCTCGGCGCGCCCATCGTGGACGACCGCATCTATCCGCGCCTGCTGCCCGAGCCGCGGCCCGGCGTGGCGCCCGACTGGTCGCGGCCGTTGCAGCTGCTGGCACGCGAGTTCGCGTTCGACGACCCCGTGACGGGCGAGCGGCGCCGGTTCAGGAGCGGGCGCGTGCTGGCGCTCACAACAGGTCTTCCCCGATGAACGGGGAGAACAGCCAGACCTCCAACAGCGTGGAGATGCCGATCTCCGGCTCGGCGTCGAACACCTTCTCGCCGTCGGGCTGGTCGTCCACCCATTGCACGTCGCGCCCCGACGCCCCGCCCAGGCGCATGCGGTAGGTGCCCACGGAGCGCAGCTCGTCCACCAGTGCAGTGACGTCGGCGGCGAGCTCGGGCGAGTCGACGAACAGGCCCAGCTCGGTGTTCGCACGCGACGAGCGGAAGTCGAGGTTCATCGAGCCGACCACCGTCGTCTGGTGGTCGATCACGATCATCTTGGCGTGCAGGCGCCCGGTGGAGGTGCCCAGCATCGCGCCGAACGAATCGTCGAAGGTGGAGTCCATGCGCAGGATGCGCGGGCTCACCTCGTAGATCTGCATGCCCATCTGCAGCATCTGGCGGCGATGGCGGCCGTAGGCCGCGCTGACGAAGGGCTCGTCGTTGGACGCCATCGTGTTGGTGACCAGCGTCACCGGCACCCCGCTCTTGCGCACGTCGTAAAGCCCCTGCAGCGCGGCCTTGCCCGGCACGAAGTACGGCGACGCGAGCAGCACGTGGTCGCGCGCCAGCCCGAGGGCCTGCGTGATGTGCGAGATCACCGTCGTCGGATCCTGGCCCGACGCGCCCTCGCCGCTCGCCTTCTCGGGGTTGTCGGCCACCACGCGGATGGCGCCGCGCAGCATCCTCAGCGGCGGGTGCGCCAGGTCCAGGCTCAGCGGCCCGTAGTTGAGGAAGTCGCGCGCGCCCTTCATGTGCGCCTCGAACAGCATCGTCGCCGACGCGGTCAGCTGCTCGAACTCCTCGCGCCGTGCCTCGGCCTTGGGCGCGTCGGGTTCGAGCGCGTCCAGCGTGTACACGTGGCGGCTGTTCCAGTAGCGGTCGAAGCTGGCGGCCAGGTCGGGCACCGCGTCGCCGGCCACCAGCAGGTCGAAGTCGATGAAGTTGCCGCGCGGGTTGCGGAAGAAATACTCGTCGGCGATGTTGCGGCCGCCGGCGATCGCGAACACGCCGTCCGCGATGAACAGCTTGTTGTGCATGCGATGGTTCAGCCGCGCGAGGTCGGCCAGCGACAACCCCCAGCGCGTGATGTTGAACGCGCGGCCGGCCGGAAAAGGATTGAACAGGCGCACCTGCACGTTCGGGTAGGCGGCGATCCCCTGCAGCAGGCGGTCGTTGCTGGCGGTGTAGAGGTCGTCGACCAGGATGCGCACGCGCACGCCGCGCACGGCCGCGTCGCGCACCGCGCGCAGGAACGCGCGCCCGGTGAGGTCGTCGGCCAGCAGGTAGTACTGGATGTCGAGGCTCTGGCGTGCCTCGCGGATCAGCGTCAGGCGCGCGTCCATCGAGTACGAGCTGAAGGCCAGCGGCCGGAACGCCGAGCCGCTGCCGGGCACCAGGTCGGGTGGCAGCAGCGCCGCCAGCGGACTGTCCATGGCCGCCGGCAAGGACGTGCCGGGCGTCTTCTGGCGCTCGGCCAGCGGCGCGCAACCCTGCAGTGCCAGCGCGAAGGTGGCGAGCAGCAGCCAGCGCAGGCAGCGCTTCACGCGCGGCTCCTGGCGACGGGCATCCGACGGAACGGGCAGTTCATGCAAGGCTCTCCTGGGTGGGCGTGGCAGCAATGCGCGGCACACGCTGCCCGACGATGATAGGGGAGCGCCGTCCTGCCCGTCATGCCCCATTCGATGGCATTGCAATACCCCATCCGGGCAGAATCGACACTCCATCCATCCGTCGACTAGAGGAACCCCATGGATCTGCAATTGAAGGGCAAGCGCGCTCTCGTCACCGGAGGCAGCAAGGGCATCGGCAAGGCCGTCGCCCGGGCGCTGCTGCTCGAGGGCGTCGACGTGGCCCTGCTGGCACGCCACGAGCAGACGCTGCTGGACGCGGTCTCGGAACTCGCGATGCAGACCGGCGGCGACGTGATCGGCGTGGTGGCCGACACCACCGACGACGCGCAGGTGCGCAACGCCGTCGCCACGGCCGCCAGGCAATTGGGCGGCGCCATCGATATCCTCGTCAACGCCGCCGCCGAGCCCGCCGGCTACGCCGCGCCGCCCAAGCTGGAGGAGATCGCCGGCGACGCCCTGCAGCGCGAGATCGACACCAAGGTGATGGGCTAC